>JBHIDJ010000019.1:0-36978 GCA_046760105.1 Acidiferrobacterales bacterium
CGTGTCGTCATCGAAACCCGAGCGATCGACGTCGGCATCTCCAAGTCCCCCACCGATATACCAACCGGGCTCGATCGCCGAGACCGGGAGCGTAGCGCCGAACCCTAGACACAAAATCATGCTCACGCGAATAAATTGTTTGATGTTTTGCATGTTGCGCTAACTCCTTTAGAGGGTGTTGTTTAACAGCAGTCGTTGTCAGAATGTTCCGTCCTGGATCGGACATGCCTGTTGCTAGGAAAACCGGTAAACAAAAATGATGTCACATCAGTGGCGAGTTTAGTATACACACCATCCGGTTTGGTGGCGCATTCATCGGAAGACTTTCTTCAAGATTTCCGTTGTGCGTGCCACTGGGTCACGACGGATACGTCTTTCCTCTTCCGCTATCATATAAAAGAGCCCGTCAGCGCTTTGCTTGTTACATATTCGTCGAGATCGAACTCGCTCGATTCTACAAGCCCTATGCGTCCCGCTTTCTCAACGAAGCGCCTATAATTAGCCGTCACTCCGAATCTGTCGGTCGTGCGGCTGATAATGGGTTGAAAAGCCTTGGCAATCCAACTTCAGAATGGCGGCGAAAATACTGCGTTGCCGCGTCGTCGGGGCCCCGCAGTATCCCGACCGCGTCCCGAATCGTCATCTCGCGTATCACATCGAGGAAGATCTCTTTAGCTTGCGGGGCGGCAGCTTCAGCCGCACGATTGAGGCTCACGATAAACTGGTCGGCATACTTATCCGCCCCTATCTTGCGAAGCAAGCTTTCCACTTCGCGCAGATGCTCAGGTACCGGAATCCGCACCTGCCCGTTCTTCAAGTAACCATCCAGCGTGCCCAGGTTCAGTACCCCGCGCTGCGTGCCCTTTTCTAACGCTTGCTTCAATCCCGCGACAATCGTCTCGGTATCGAGCTCGGCTGTGCGCTTCCGGTAATCCTCGTACTGCGTTTTGACCCAGTCACTGCTGCACCCCAGCTGAAGTAAAACAAAGCTGCAATCAGGGCAAGAATCGACGTAAGTCGTGTCATGGAACGGATGATCGCAGATCTAATTCCCTCTGTGAACGCCACTACCTCTGTGTTCAGAGACGAATCGCGGTAGAATATTTCTTGTCATACATGCTTCGCACGAATAACCGTGATGAAAAGGCACCAGACTTGGATCGTTGTCGCTTTACTTACGATTGGCGGCGTCTTCGTCGCTGCCATGCTCAGTCCTTCTGCGCGCAGGACCCCAACGGTCGAATTCACGCTCATAAACGGTGCGAAGCTCGCCGTCAACGAGCTCCAAGGTAGACCCGTGCTCATCAACTTCTGGGCGACTAGCTGCAAACCCTGTATTGAAGAAATCCCAGAGCTAACACAGCTATACGTGGAACTCCGGCCACGTGGACTGCAAATCATCGGCGTCGCCATGCCGTACGACCCGCCTGCGCGCGTGCTCGAATTCAGTAAACGATATGGCATACCTTATCCGGTAGCACTCGATATAGACGGCCGGACTATCAGTGCCTTTGGCGATGTAGCGGCAGTGCCGACGACACTGCTGATCGCACCTGATGGACGCATCCTGCTGCGTAGGACCGGTGTGTTGGATGTTCCTAAGGTACGCCAAACAATACTGCGGCTGCTGGATGAGGGTGCACACACGATATGAGGCACCAAGCTGTGGCCGCGCTCACGATTTTGATGCTGTTTCTAGACGCGTAGCGATCGACATGCTGTGGGTTAAGTCGTTGCATATCATCTTCATGGTCACGTGGTTTGCTGGCCTCTTTTATCTGCCTCGTTTATTCGTTTATCACAGTATGGCGACGGATGAGATCAGTATTGACCGCTTTAAGATTATGGAACGCAAGCTCTTTTACGGCATCATGACACCAGGCGGCGTGCTTACCTTGGTATTCGGTGTATGGCTATGGCTAGGATACGGGTTCGGCAACACATGGCTTCACATCAAACTCGCACTCGTCCTCGTCCTTATCGCCTATCACATCTACTGCGGAAAACTCCTGTTCGATTTCAAACACGATCGCAATAAGCATGGGCATGTGTTTTACCGCTGGCTGAATGAGTTTCCGACCGTCATTCTGTTCGCGGTCGTGCTACTGACGGTGATTAAGCCACTGTGAAAAACATACGATAAACATACTATAAGCTACTGATTATAAAGTTAATTTATACTAACAGTTCTGCACGCCATGATACCCTATCGACCGGCGCCCGATGTCAGTTTCGCGGGTGTCGAGCCCATATATTATTGAATGATCGCTAAATGGATCCTGTCACGCACATATTAAGCGGGGGTTTGATCGCCCGCGCGACCGCACCCGCCCAACCTCGAGCGGAGCAACTTTCAACTCGCGCACGCGTGTTTGCGGGGTTGGCTGCGGCAGGGTTTCCGGACGCTGATTTTTTTGTGCGTTTTATAGATCCATTGACGTACTTGGCATACCACCGCAGTTATCTTAATTCGATCGTGTTAATGCCAGTATGGGCAGTTGCGCTCGCGTTTCTGTTTAGCTCACTGTCGCGCGGAAGGTATAGCTGGCGGGCATTCATTGGGGTGTGCTTCCTAGCTCTTGGTATCCACATTGTGGGGGACTTGATCACGTCGTTTGGTAGCATGATTTTCGCACCGGTCTCCTTCGCTCGATTGGCATGGGACGCCACTTTCATCATTGACCCTTATTTTTCAGCAATCATTGGTGCCGGCCTAATTGCTTCATTGGTCTGGAAACGAACACGGGTACCATCAGCATTGGCATTAGTCGCGTTGGTCGCTTACGTCGGTTTTCAAGCGCTCTTGCATGAGCGTGCTTTGTCAGTGGCAGATCAATACGCGCACGCCAACGAACTCATTGGGGCGAAAACACATGCGTTGCCGCAGCCCTTGTCGCCGTTCAACTGGATGTTGGTAGTGACTCACCAAAACACCTACCACCTTGCATATGTCAACCTGTTGCGTAAGAAGATACCGAACGAGCCTCCTGCGACCGCGGGAATGCTACAAAAAATTACTGCATCCTACCGGCCAGCGCAGCATGCTGTATGGCAAAGGGTCCCTCGTTTCGGCAAACCGGTATCGGTGTCACGATTTGTCCAGGCGGTATGGGAGCAAGATGCTTTGCGAACGTATCGCCATTTTGCGCTTTTTCCTGCCCTCTACCGCATCGACCGCCATGACAGTACCTGTGTCTGGTTCAGGGATTTTCGATTCGCCCTGGTCGGAAGAGAACCAGTTTTTCCATTCGGCCTGTGCCGCGACCATGATTCGCAACCGTGGCGACTTCACCGCCTGACTGCTGCTGGCAAAACACAATTATTGGCTGATTAGAAGCCGTTAATACATATCGAAAGGATCGACATCGAGCGACCAGCGCGCGCGTTTGCCCGCCGGGGCTTCGTCTAGCAATGGCAACCACCGAGAGATAAAACGGTGAAGCGGTCGGCGCCGAGCGGACTGAGCCAGTAGTTGTGCCCGATAACGCCCAGCACGCCGCTCCATTGGTGCCGGCACAGGGTCCATCAGCTCGACGCTGTCGCTCGCGAGACAACCACTCGCCAGCTCGTGGGCAACCTGAACAAACCTAAGCGCCGCTTCGGGTTTGGGAGACTCCGCCCTGAGTAACGCCAGATACGCGAACGGCGGATAACTTGCGGCTTTGCGTTCCGCAAGCGCCAAGTCAACAAACGCGCGATAGTCGTGCTGACGGAGGGCGGTGAAGACAGGATGTTGCGGTTGGTAGGTCTGAACCCACACCTCGCCGGGTTTTGCTCCGCGACCCGCACGACCGCTCACCTGGATGATCTGTTGGACGAGCTGTTCGCTGGCACGAAAATCGACGCTATAAAGGCGCTGATCTGCATCGAGCACGCCAACGAGGGTCACACTCGGGAAATCATGACCTTTTGACAGCATCTGGGTGCCCACCAAAATGTCGGCTTCGCCCGCATCGACACGGCGTAGCTTGTCCTCCAGCATGCCTTTGCGTCGGGTGCTGTCGCGATCGATACGCACAATCCGCGCATGTGGGAACAGGCGCGTAAGCGACCTCTCCACGCGTTCAGTGCCCGCCCCCAAGGAATGCAGATTCATGCCCTGGCACTCTGGGCAATCCCTTGCCAATGGACTATCCGCCCCACAGTGATGACAGCGCAGGCGCTGGCTTCGCTTGTGTAACGTCAGTTTGGCATCACAACGCCGGCAGGGAGCGAGCCAACCGCAGTCGTGGCACATATACACCGGCGCGTAGCCGCGACGGTTAAGAAATAACAGACTCTGCTCGCCCTTAAGCAGTCGATGCTGAATTTGTTCCACCAGCGGCGGCGATAGTCCATCATTGACCGGCAAGCGGCGTAGATCCAATAAATGGACGTCCGGGAGTCGTGCGGTGCCGGTACGATCCGGCAGCTCCAGCCTGTGGTAATTGCCATCGACGACATTCTGCAGGCTGTCGAGGGAAGGCGTAGCGGAACCCAAGACAATGGGAATGCCTTCCCGATGGGCACGCATCACCGCTACATCGCGTGCGTGGTAGCGAAACCCCTCCTGCTGTTTATAGGATGGGTCGTGTTCTTCGTCGATGATAATCACGCCGAGAGCCTGGAGCGGCGTGAATACAGCCGAGCGGGTGCCCAGCACAACGGGTGCCTTACCAGCTCGTGCCGCTGACCACGCACGCAACCGCTCCTGATCGGTCAGCCCCGAATGCAGCACCGCAACCGGCACGGCGAAGCGACCGCGAATCCGTCCGAGCAACTGCGGCGTCAGACCAATCTCCGGAACGAGCACTAACGCTTGTTTTCGCAACGCCAGCGCTTGCGCTATGACCTTTAGATACACCTCCGTTTTACCGCTGCCCGTAACCCCATTCAGCAAGAAAGCGTTGTACACGCCAAACTCGCTGGTGATCACATCGACGGCCGCTTGCTGTGCGGGTGTTAACGGCGGCGCCGGTGTTTCTGCAATTGTCACGTCAAGACATTCCCGTACCTTGACCGCGATCCAGCCCCTCGCCACCATCTTTTTGACGGCCGTCTTCCAACCGCGAGACAGTCGAGAAAGCTGCTCGCGATCGAGACCGTCGGGCGCATCGGCGATCGCGGCCAGAATCTTGCGCTGCAAGGGCGTGCGGTTCAGCGCTCCCGCGGGCACCTTGCGCCCAGCCGCAGTCAGCAACCAGACAAGTACACCTGTATGCACATCGCCACCGCGACGCAGGCTCGAAGGCAAGGCCGTTTTCAGGACATCGCCAAGGGGGTGGTGATAATAGTCCGCTGCCCACTGCAGTAGGCCGAGCAGGTCCGCGGACAACACGGGTTCGCGATCAAGAACTTTCAGAACCGGTTTTAGGCGCTCCGGGGTGATCGGGCTTCGATCCAAGATCCCTACCAACACGCCTATCATCTCGCGCTGTCCAAAAGGCACGCGTACGCGCACACCGGGACGAGGGTGCGGGGGAGGAGTCGAAACCGCGTAGTCAAAGCATCGGCGCAGCGGTGCGGGCACAGCGACCCGAAAGACAGGCGCGGTCACGCTCATAAGCGGAACTGTATCATAGCCGAAGGGAGCCGGTGCGGTGAGTGGCGCATCGAGCGGGCTCGACGGCGATCAGTAAATCATTGTCACAAAACGGGAATGGGTTTATTAACAAAATCTGTTATGAAACTGTGGATAACCATGTTAATAAGTCATCAGGGCTCCCATAAAAAGGCCGTTTGTATATGGACGCGCTCACATTGCTGAAAAATTAATCTGTTAAGCAATAACTAATAGATTCAAGAAGTTATCTCCTGACAGGGTTGCAATCGACAATTCGGATCCAAGGCCGCTTGCCGCGCTCACCATATGGTCCTGCGTTTGTGTATATGTATACGACAGATCTCACCTTTCAGCCGACGGGCCGCGAGTCAAAAAAGAGGCCGGTTTGGCTGGAGATGCCAGCCATCATCGTAGCCAATCGCACATCGCCGCGCTGCTAGCGGGTTTTGTAAGTCCATCGGGCTGAGGTTTAAGCAGGTCATGGGACTATTAATCAACGGTAAATGGTCGACAGATCGGTACACAAGCGACGAACATGGCCGCTTTGTTCGCGCCGAGACCCAGTTCAGAAACTGGGTGACGGCAGACGGGGCATCGGGTTTCAAGGCTGAACCCGATCGTTATCACTTATACGTCTCCCATGCATGCCCCTGGGCGCACCGCACCCTCTTAATGCGAAAGCTGAAAAATCTTGAGGATGTCATATCGCTGTCTGTGGTAGATCCGTACATGGACGATCAGGGTTGGCAGTTCAGCGATGGTCCCGGCTGTATTCCCGACACCGTTAACGGGGCATGCTATCTACGCGAGATATACCTCCAGGCGCAGCCGAAGTATACGGGCCGCGTGACGGTACCGGTGCTTTGGGATAAGCGCAACCGAACGATCGTCAACAATGAATCGCGAGAGATCATGCGTATGTTTGGCACCTCATTCGGCGAATGGAGTACTGGTGCTGTCGACTATTATCCTCCCCATCTAAGAAACGATATCGACAAAACCATCGATACGCTTTTCAACCCCATTAACAACGGCGTCTATCGCTCTGGTTTCGCCACGAGCCAAGGGGCTTACGACGAGGCGGTGCGCGAGCTATTCCAAGCGCTGGATCACTGGGAAGGCCGGCTTGCGAGACAACGCTATCTCTGCGGAGATGTCGTTACGGAGGCGGATTGGTGTTTCTTCACGACCTTGATTCGATTCGACATGGTCTATGTCACACATTTCAAATGCAATCTACGTCGCATCATCGATTATCCCAATATCTGGAACTACGTGAAGGACTTGTACCAGCTTCCCGGTGTCGCCGAGATCTGTCACTTCGACCATATCAAGTACCATTATTACCGAAGCCATCCCTCAGTGAATCCGACGCGCATCGTTCCGATCGGTCCCGGCATCGATTTTAATGAACCACATGATCGGGAGCGATTCATGCGTGAGACGTGAGTCGTTAGTCGCAAGCCGTTTTTCGTAAGTCGTCAGTAGCTGTTGCTAAAACCGGGAGACGTAGCGCCAGCGGTCGTGAACTATTCACTCCTTACGAATCACGGTTCACGAGTCACGGTTCACGAGTCACTAGTTATTCAGCTTCGCGCCCCACGAAGAATCGACAAGCCAGCGCTTTAGCTTTGTTATCGGCAATGGCTCACTGATGAAGATACCCTGTGCAGCATCGCAGCCCAGATTCGTCAACAGCATGAGCGTGTCCGCGTCCTCAACGCCTTCGGCGATTACCCTGAGACCCATGTTATGCGCAAGTTCAATGCTAGAACGAACAATCGTCGCGTTTCCGTCATCTCGTGTCATGTCAATAACAAACGACTGATCAATTTTGATGAGGCTTACCGGCAGTTTTTTCAAGTAGCCAAGCGATGAATAGCCGGTACCAAAATCATCAATCGATAGTTTGATACCAGTTTTCGCGATCGCTGTCAGCACTTCCATCGCGCGCACCGGATCGATCATCACGGTGCTCTCGGTCATTTCCAACTCAAGCCAATCGGCTTTGACCTCGCACGCGGCGATCAGATCTGCCAGACTCTCTTCGATGTATGGATCTTGCAGATCACGTGTCGACAAATTAACGGAAACGGGGATATTAAAGCCCTCATTATGCCAGTCATGGCAATCTCGCAATGCTGCGTTCAACACCCATGGGGTGAGATTCCTGATCAAACCGCTCTGTTCCATCAAAGGGATAAACGTGTCCGGCAGAATTATGTCCTTCTCCGGATGTTGCCAGCGAACAAGCGCCTCCAGTCCGGCGAGCTCGCCCGTTTGCAGGTTTACCTTAGGCTGGTAGTGGATCACGAACTGCTGATAATCCACCGCATGACGTAGCTCTCCCATCAACGCCAGCCGGTTTGGCGTATGGCGGTCTAGTTGTGGTGTATAAAACGCAACCCCATCGCTCCCTTTCTTGGCGGCATACATCGCAACATCGGCACGTTGTGTGAGTACGTTGGCATCCTCACCGTGTTCCGGATACAGCGCAATGCCGATGCTCGCCCCAATCTCGAAACTCTGCGCTTCGACGATGAAAGGTACGCGCAGGGCTTTCAACAACATGCGTGCCGCCATCTCCGCATGCTTCTGGCCAACCGTCGCAAGTAAAATCGCGAACTCGTCACCACCCATGCGCGCAACGGTATCGCTTTCTCGAAGCTTTTCTTTCAACCGCTCTCCCACCTGCTGCAACACCTGATCGCCGATATGATGGCCGAGGGTGTCGTTAACGTCTTTAAAATGGTCGAGATCCATAATAAAAAGCGCGAATGGTTTATGTGTGCGGCGCGCACTGAGAATAGCTTGTTTCAAGCGATCATGAAAAAGGGTGCGGTTGGGCAGCTTGGTGAGATGGTCAGTAAAGGCCATGTGCTCTAGGCTTTCATAGAGCTCTTTTAACCGCGTCGTCATATCATTGAATCCAGCGGCGAGCTCGGAGACTTCCACGTTGCCCTCGACATGCACACGTTGCCCGAGATGGCTTTTGTCTTGCCGCAGCTTGCGTAATTGCTCAGTGAGTGCCCGCAGTGGATTCAAGGCTGTGTGTCTCAGCACCATCAACGCTATGGCGACGGCGAGGGCCGTCACAACTACCGCCACCAGCATCACCAGGTATCGCGTGTGCGCTAACTTTTTATAGAAGGGGGTCAGATCTTTGACCACTGCGATCTTTACAGTCTTGTCCGAATACTGAATTGGGCGTGTGTATTCGGCAACCAGGTGTTTGTCAGTGACGCTAGGTTGTGGCCAGTCACGGGATTTATACAGCGTGGAGTCAGAGAACGTGAGGCGCAGCGGCATGTCGAAGATCTTTGCCATGGTGCGAAGTAGCTGTGTCGGGTCAGCCACAATCTGCAGATAGCCAACAACGTTATCACCAACCACGGGCACCATGACCGCGTAGTACGGGTGGCGACCCGCCGTACAGAGCCCAGATACGCCGCTCACATGTGCGGCTTTCTTGGGACCACCTACAAGTGAGAATATATTCTCACAAGTAAGGCGATTGAGCTGATGCTGGCGCGGGCCGCCCGACGATTCTCCAATTAGATTGAATTCCCCATCGTAAGCGAAGAGCTTCAATCCCGTTGGCCTGCTGGTAACGCTCGTGCGGGCCTGCAGCTCGTTGTCGAGGCGTTTAACCACGGCAACTGAGTCTCTGTTTTTCAACGCGGCGTGGAAGGCGGGCTCGCGCTGAAGTATCTCCGCCAACCGGTAAGACTGCTTTTTCAGGTCCAACAATAACGTGTCGGCCTCCTGGCTAATCATTTGCACGACGGCTGCGCGCTGGTGCTCAATAGCCAAATTCCGGTAGATGGCACCCGTCAACAGGGCCAAGACGAGCCCAAGCAGTCCCATAGCCACAATGGTTATAACCAAACTGCTACGCAGTGATAGCCGCTGAATCTTCATACAATGTCACGCAGGGCATTCACGCAGCCCCACACAAAGTTCTGGCCATTTGCCATCTACACTGACAAATCATGGTGAATCACACGAGCGTAGATCGCCCCAGGCATACGCTACGACAGCAGCCACATGCCGCTAGAGTGTGTCGATTTGAGCCGCCCGAAACAGGTCAGACTCTTCGACGGCCTGTTCCGGTTGATCGTGAGATCGTTCTAAGGCAGGGGCCCATGGCCACCGGTCCCGCCAACTTACGGGCCCAGTCCATCGGGCCTTGATGCGCTCTACTACACGTTTTTAAAGGACATCAGTACGGGCACCGCAAAACGAAACCCCGCGGCGCATCCCCGGCTCCCGCAGAAGCCTTGGCAGTGCGCCCGCTGCACCCACGCCCCCTTACGGTTTAAGTCTAGATCAAAAATCCGTAGACGGTGGGGACGCCGAAATACCCAATAACTCTCTGGAACTCAGTCACTTAAGTGATGCTGCCGGCCACTTCCGATTCCGGTAAGATCTGCCCGGGCCTGGGATTACTCAGTCTTTACCGGCGGTTATACGGGCGGCTTGCGAGAACAACAGAATGCCTTTTCTTTCGAAACTCGGCCGTGAGATCAGCACGGCCACCGGCAGACCGTTTGTCGTGCACGAGCAGCGTTCCGTCGGTGGTGGCTGCATTAATTCTGCTTTCGTGCTGATCGGCGACGGACAACGCTACTTCGTGAAACTCAACCGTGCGTCGAAGGCGGACATGTTTGCCGCCGAGTTCGCCGGTCTGCAGGAAATCGCGCGAGCAAACGCGATCCGCGTCCCTACCCCGATTTGCTGTGGAACCGATGACGATTACGCCTATCTCGTACTGAACTATATCGAGCGCGGCAGCGGTAATGCACAGAGCATGGAACAATTCGGCCACGATCTGGCGCAGATGCACCGCTTCACCCGCAACCGATACGGCTGGGATAGGGATAACACCATCGGCGCTACCCCCCAACTAAATACACCCTCCGATGACTGGGTCGAGTTCTGGCAACACCGAAGGCTAGGATTTCAACTCGAGCTCGCCGCACGCAATAGGGGTGGCGCGAATTTGCAGCGTAAGGGCGAACAACTCCTCGGTCGGATGGGAACATTCTTTCACGATTACGCACCCGCACCCTCGCTTCTGCACGGCGACCTGTGGTCGGGTAACTACACCATCGACACGCAGGGCCGAGCAGTTATCTTCGATCCGGCTGTCTACTACGGTGACCGCGAGACAGATTTGGCCATGACCGAGTTGTTCGGCGGCTTTTCAGGCCGCTTCTACGCCGCCTACTGCGATGCATTTCCTTTGCAACCAAGTTACGCGGTCCGTAAGACCTTGTATAACCTCTATCATGTTCTCAACCACTTCAATCTGTTTGGCGGCGGTTATGCCTCGCAGGCGGAACACATGATCGATGCGCTCGTGAGCGAGATTCGCTAGGATCGGCGGCGGCAGCTTAGTCGTTGCGCGTTATGATTTTGCGAAAAACCCTCACCCTGTTTATTCCGCTGGCGGCGATGCTGATCGGCCTACCGCTCATGGGCGTTGCGCTCGCAGGCAAACCGGTCTCCCTGTATCTTGCATTTCCACCAGTTACAACATTCGTCGTACACGCGCCGTTTTCCTGGTGGGTGTTTTGGACGCTTGTCGTGCTCGTGCTCGCTTTTGTGACACCGTTTATCTACTGCGTCATCCGCTCGACAACACCGACACAAGATATGTCGGCGCAGACCCGGGTACTGCCATGGTGGGGCTGGCTCGGAATCGCGATCATGGTGCTCGCGTGGTCGCTCGCATGGAACCGTTTTTCCTGGTTCCAGCGATTTCAAGAATACACGTTCAGCCCGTTATGGCTGGGTTACATACTCTTCATCAATGCACTGACCCGCAAGCGCACTGGTCATTGTATGTTACAGGACCGCACTGGTTATTTTTTGGCACTTTTCCCATTGAGTGCCGGTTTCTGGTGGTTCTTCGAATATCTAAACCGCTTCGCGCAGAACTGGCATTACGTAGGTGTCAGTGAACTCGGTCCGTGGGAGTACTTTTGGCAAGCGACGCTGCCATTCTCCACCGTGTTGCCGGCGGTGTTGAGCACACGTGACTGCCTGGCGTCGTTCCCACGACTCAGTAGTGGGCTGTTGCGTGTATGGCCGATCCGACTTATTCGACCAAAACAAGTCGCTTGGGCAACACTGCTCATCGCCGGTCTCGGGCTTGCTGGAATCGGTATCTGGCCCGAGCACTTGTACGCGTTGTTGTGGGTCGCACCACTGTTCATTATCGTCGCACTGCAAGCGACAGGCGGCGAGCCAACCATCTTTGACTCAGTGGCTGATGGTGACTGGCGGAGACTTTGGCTGGCGGCGCTGGCAGCGTTAATCTGCGGCTTTTTTTGGGAGTTATGGAACTACAAGAGCCTGGCTCACTGGGAGTACTCGATACCCTACGTTGACCGCTTCGAGATTTTTCACATGCCAATGTTAGGTTACGCCGGCTATCTGCCGTTTGGTCTGCAATGCCTGGCCATTGTGAGTGTGCTTGATCAATTTTGGCGGAACACATCGAGGCCGCTTAACAGCGTGTAAAACGGGGTGCAAAGGGCCATACCCTTTGCGCGACAAGCCACCGATGCGCAGGAAGAAAAATACATTTGTCAGTCAAACTGTTGTGGTAACGGGCGGATCGCGCGGCATTGGCTATGCCACAGCCAGGACCTTTCTCGAACGCGACGCCAGGGTCGCAATCTGTGCCCTCAACCAACAACGCCTACATGACGCAGCCGCGAGTTTGATGCAGCTTGGCGAGGTTGAGGCGGTTCAGGCAGACGTGACTCAGTACAGCGACGTCGAGGCGTTTATTGAAAAGACAAACAAACGATTCGGCAGGATAGACATCTTGGTCAACAACGCTGGCCTCGCTTGGGAAGGTGACTATAGTGACGAGTCTAAAGAGAGTATCGATAACATCATTGACGTTAATGTGAAGGGGGTTTTATATGCTGCACGCGCGGTATTGCCCTATATGCGCGAAGCCAAGCGCGGTGTCATCGTAAACGTATCATCGGGGGCCGGCCTGACTGGGTTTGCTGGGCTCGCGACGTATTGCACGTCGAAGTTTGGGGTTGTCGGTTTTACCGAGAGTCTGGCACAGGAAGTCGAACGGCTGGGTATCCGCGTGTACGCCGTGTGTCCTGGCAGAGTGGCAACGGACATGCAGGAATTGGTGTCTGGCCGCCGGATCGGCATGTCTCCTGAACGCGTCGCCGAGAAGATCGTGGCGTTGGCGGGACTAAATCCGCCGATTAGAATCGGGAAGTGTCTGGAAGTTTACTAAAGCTGCAAGTGACAAGTAGCAAGTAGCAACAAAAGGCCACTGCCTCAACTTGCCACTTCACACTTGCTACTTGCTACTGTTTTAATAGTTCTGGCCGGAGCATCCACGCGATTGTCCACTTGTCTTCACTACGCTCGAGGCAGACCACACTCCCCGGCTGAAAACTGACGATGTCGGCCGCTTCATTACCGGCGACGAGTCGGGATACAAGCTTACCGAGGAAAGGCAGGTGACCAACAATGGCAATGCTTTCCTCGGATGCCTCAAGCTGCCGCGCTAGCGGTTCAGGGTCATCGAGCGGATCGATCCCCGAGGCCGCTTCGATCGCTACCATCGGCGCTAGTCTAGTGGCAAGGATCTCTGCGGTCTGGCGCGCCCGGGTCTTGCCGCTTTGCAAGACGCGTGTTACAGCAAGGTCGGTCTTCTCCAGGAACACCGCCAGGCGCTCAATGTCAGCGCACCCCGCGCCACTCAACGCACGCTCCGGATCGGCGTCCTTAGAAAGCGCGTCCCCGTGCTGGATGAGGTAAACCCTCATATCAGCGGATGCCTAGAATATTATCTGTGCCTGCGTGAAGCTGTGGTCGACCGAAGAAATACCCTTGCGCCCAGTCGACACCGATGTCGTGAAGCAACTCTACCGTCGCTTCGTCCTCGACCCACTCGGCGATAGTGGTCAAGTTGAGATCCTCGGCGATATCGCGGATGCCCCGGAGGATTGCCCGTACCCTCAATTCCTTGGAGGCTCGGCGCACCAACTCGCCATCGATCTTCACGTAACTTGCAGGCAAATCAGTAAGATACTGAAACGAAGAGTAGCCACTACCGAAATCATCGATCGCCAGACGAATGCCGTAGTCCAAAAACGGCGCCAGTACCTGTCGCAGCTCGCGTGAGTTCTGCAGGAACTCCCACTCTGTGATCTCGATAACCGGGGCCGCTAGCCGTCCGTCACTCCCCTGAGTGTCCGCTGCCACTGTATGCAACACATCGTCGACGAGCTCTGGATGACGCAGCAGGTCCTGGGAAACGTTTATGAAGCAAGTCAGCGCCTTACCTGGGACGCCCTGCTGATGCCAACGGTCCACGGCTGCGCGCAGGATCGTAGAATCGATACGCCGTGCGATGCGTAGCTGGCTCGCTGCCTGGATGAAACCACCCGCCTCCAACAAACCGCCGTCTTCGCTGACGATGCGAGCAAACGCCTCTTCCGCAACGACACGTCCGCTCTCAAGCTCGACGATGGGCTGGTAGGCGGCGCGCACGCGTTCCGCCAGTAGCGCCGCCTCCAGCTGCGCCGCGATGGAGAATACACCGCGCGCCTCCCGACTGCTGCTGACGACCCGGTTTCGACCCCGGCGCTTGGCCCCGTAGAGGGCGGCGTCGGCGGCGGTCAAGACTTTGTCCAACCGCTCCCCTGCATGCGGATAGTGCGCCAACCCCACACTGACACTCACCGGAATACGACGACCGTCGATGTCGATCGGCTGTTCGGCCACGTGCTGGCGCAGACGTTCGGCAATCACGGCCCCTTTCTCATCGTCCGCATCCGGCAACAGACACAGAAACTCATCGCCACCCCAGCGGCCAACCCAGTCCCCATCACGCAGACAACGCTGCGCGACACGGGCGATCGCAGCCAATACCCGATCCCCCGCCCCATGACCGTAGTTGTCGTTGATCGACTTAAAGCGATCCGCATCAAGCAACAACACGCTGTAGGGCCGCCCGTGGCGTTGCGCCTGCGCATGTTCGCGCTCAAGCATCTGCTGTAAGGCGCCACGGTTGAGCAGGCCGGTAAGCGCATCAACCGTGGCCAGGTCCTGCAGCTGTTTGCGCCTAGCCGCTTGTTCCAGGGCCACGCGCGCAAGCTGTGCGAAAGCAAGGAACGGGTCCAAGCCGACGCGCTGAAAGTAATCCGGTTGGTCTGCGTAGGCGACGACGAAACCTTGGACGACCGAATCCACAGGGGCGAAAGGCAACCATACACACGTCTCCAGTTTGTTTTCCAGTGCGCGCTCACGACTGGGCCCGAGACTCGCATCCGAGCGAATGTCGGTAATCACGGGTTGCAAAGGCCGGTTACGCGGGCCGCCGCCCCACGATACGTCTTGCGCACAGGCACGGGCCGGACCGACGGCATAGGTAGGGCGGACCGTGACATCTTCGGGATCCCCCAGATACATCCAAGCCAGCCGGATGCGTGGCGAGGCGGTGATCAACACATCGCACGCACAACGTAGTATTGCTTCGGGGTCTTGCGCCTGCGCCAGCGTGGCAGACGCCGAAAGGAGCGCGCGGTTTAGCGCGTCACGTTCTTGTAACAGGTCAACCGGCGCCTCTTTGTCCGGTACGCCCGTGCTCAGATTGGACATCAGCTCCGTGCCCTTGCACTACTGCAACCGGCCGGCCCAAGTACCCAAACATGCCGTTTCGGTCCCGCCGGCGTAAATTCAGACAAAACGCTCCCCCACGGACAGTCCGTCCAAGAACCACCCGCTACATTCCCTTTCAATAAATCGCTAGATGTTCCGCCAGGAAAAACCAACCGCTCTTGACCCCTACACAAGGCCACGTCATTGGCGTTTATTGCGGTCGGGTCGCGTATGTACCTTCGTGCATGGCAGAACACGCATAGAGTAATGCGCGCACTCGGGCTGTCAATGGCATAAAAAAACTACCAAATAAAACAGTGTCCTGCGCAGAAGCCAACGCTGTGTTTGTGACACGTTCGTTACACCTCACAGGAAAATATCAGTAAATCAGTAGCATGCATGAACAAAACGCATACGCTCGCGAAGTCGTTGAACAAACGTGGAATTTGGACGCAACTGTTATCCACAAAGCACATCGAGCCGGAATCGGCTAACGCACGCACAGACTTTCTAGGTCACCGCCAGAACGATACACTCACATCGATTTCACCTTAGCCGTGATGGTTGTTTAAAGATGTGCAGGCAATCACCGACACGCACGCGTGGCCACGAAATGGTTCGCGATTGGGTAGGCACGGCGCCGAGCCCACCGATACGCATAGGTGTTAGCAGCTGTTTGCTTGGTAATCGTGTGCGCTACGACGGCGATCATAAACACGATACGCTCATCACCGATGTCTTGGGGCGGTTCTTTGACTTCGTCCCCGTGTGCCCAGAGGTAGCTATTGGTATGGGCGTCCCGCGCCCACCCATTCAACTCGTCAGCGCTGCCGGTGGGCTACGGGCCGTCGGCGTCGACAACAAGCAGGTCGATGTGACCGCCGCGCTTGCTACTTATGGTAGACGCATGACGCGGGAACTTAAGGGGATCAGTGGTTATATCTTCAAGAGTAAATCGCCGAGCTGCGGCATACAGAGTGCCAAAGTGCACACGCGACGTGGTAGACCCAGCAATAAGGGCACTGGCATTTTCGCCCATGAGTTTACGCAGCGGCTGCCTTTGCTGCCGGTGGAAGATGAAGTCGGATTGAACGCGACCCCCATTCGAGAAAATTTTATCGAACGGATCTTTTGCTATCGTCGCTGGCAGGATCTCATCGCATCGGACCTAACCCGTCGTAAGCTCGCTCGTTTTCATGCGATACATAGGCTCACGCTTATGGCACACGGCAATGGGCACGGCCAACCCTTGGAGCGACTAGTAGATGCATCCGCGACATCGCTGGCGGAACAATCCCGCTTATATGCACATGGTTTTATGGCAATATTGCGGCACCCGGCGACTCGCCGTCATCATACCCGCGTGTTGAACCATGTCCTCGGTTACCTTGCTAGCAAACTGCACCAAGGGGACGACGCTGAGTTGCGAGATGCGATCAATGAGTATCGTCGTGGCAGATTCCCTTGGATCGCTCCTGTCACGCTGCTAAACCATCACTTGCGTCATTTCCCCCACCCAGATCTCACTGACCAAGTATATCTCAAGCCGAGTGCACAAGAATTGCTCCTGCGTGGCTACGTATAAGTACGAATCGGCCAGTCGCGCAATATCAGCAACGCTCACTCCAGGTGTGCGACCCCGTGTCACCCGTAGTGACATCGGACCAACCGCGGGGTAATGTGGGTGTTCAATGCCATACGTCGTGAGATAGAAGCATTACGTTATGAACAGCGGCTCGGATTCACAGCCTAAGGCCAGGGCTGGCCGCAGACACGCAGGCTTCATCGTCGTGCTTACGGCGATCGCGCTAGTGGCGGGCATCGTGTGGTATGTGTCGCGTCCGAAACCCGTCGCCGTGATTCTGCATGAGGTGGATCGCGGTCCAGTGGAAGCCAGTGTAGCGAATACGCGGGCGGGTACAGTGGAAGCGTGCCAACGCGCACGCATGGCCCCCCCTATTGGGGGTCAGGTGGTGCGCGTTCCGGTACGTGAGGGAGATCGTGTGCGCGCTGGGCAAGTATTGCTCAGCCTATGGAACGACGATCTGAAGGCACAAGTTAAACTGGCCGAGAGTGAAGCGGCGGCTGCGAGAGCGCGTGCGGAAGAGTCCTGCGCCCTGGCCGATGTCGCCGACCGGGAAGCCAAGCGACTACTCAAGCTCAAGAAGTCGCAGCTTGTGTCAGAAGACCGTGTCGACCGTGCGGTTACCGATGCAACGGCACGAAAGGCAGCCTGTCGCGCCGCGCGAGCTGCCACCAAGGTCAGTGGTTCACGCGTGTCCGTCGCCCACGCTGAACTAGAGCGTACCCTGCTCAGGGCGCCCTTTGACGGCGTTGTTGCAGAAGTCAACGCAAAGCTTGGTGAGTTCGTCACACCATCACCGCCGGGTATCCTGACGCTGCCTGCCGTCGATCTCATCGGGCAACAATGCCTGTATGTGTCTGCGCCGATCGACGAAGTGGATGCACCGGCCGTTCAGCCCGGTCAGGAGGCACGCATTACGCTTGATGCCTTTTCCGGGCGCTACTTCCGCGGTCAGGTACGGCGTATCGCCCCCTATGTGCTTGATCGGGCAAAACAGGCGCGTACCGTCGAAGTGGAAGCGGCCTTTACGGATCCGACCGAGACCAAGGGCCTTCTGCCTGGGTACAGCGCCGACATCGAAGTTATATTGGAAACGCGGGAAGATATTCTACGCATACCCACCGAGGCGGTACTCGAAGGTCATCTTATACTCGTTTACGACCCAAGCAGCGAGCGACTTGAAGAACGTCGATTCAAACCGGGTCTCGCCAACTGGAAATATACGCAAGTGGTCTCCGGTCTCAAGGAAGGCGAACGCATAGCCGTATCCGTAGAACGCGAGGGTGTCGAGCCCGGCGCACATGTGGTGCCCGAAGCGCCCGTTGATCAAAACGCCGGCAGCCGGTGATTCAGCTAAAGCAGGTCCACCGCGTCTTTGAGGTCGGAGACCAAAAGGTCCATGCGCTAGATAACCTCACGGTAACGATAAACGGCGGCGACTACGTCGCCATCATGGGCCCTTCCGGCTCGGGCAAATCCACCCTTCTGAACATTCTTGGCCTTCTCGATCGGCCGACCTCGGGCACCTACCTGCTGGATGGCCAGGATGTGACGGCGCTCTCCGATCAGGCTCAGGCTAATACCCGGCGCGATGAGATTGGCTTCGTATTTCAGTTCTTCCATTTAGTGCCGCGTCTGACGGCCGATGAGAACGTCGAGCTACCGCTCGTGCTGGCGGGCGTGCCTCCGGCGGAAAGGAGGCGCCGCGTTCAGCAAATTCTCGAAGCGGTGGGCCTCGCCGATCGGGGACACCACAAGCCCGATCAATTGTCCGGTGGTCAGCGCCAGCGCGTCGCGATCGCCCGTGCCACCATGATGGAGCCGGCAGTGATTCTGGCGGATGAGCCCACCGGTAACCTCGACAGCGCCTCCGGCGCGGAAGTCCTCAATGTTTTGGGAGACCTGAACCGGAAGGGAATCACCCTCATCGTGGTGACCCATGACCCGGACATTGCCAGCCGTGCCGGTCGTCAGATTCAGATGATGGACGGGCGCATAGCGAGTGACACGATGACCGAACAAAGACATGGGCACAGATGATATCTTGCGGTTCGCGCTTAAGGCGCTGCGGGGATATCCGTTGCGCACTGCCTTGATGCTTCTTGCGATGGCCATTGGGGTTGCCGCTGTGGTGATTTTGACGTCATTGGGTGAAGGCGCACGCCGTTTTGTCGTCGGAGAGTTCGCTTCGCTCGGCACCCATCTTCTGATCGTTTTGCCTGGACGCGCAGAGACCACGGGTGGTCCACCACCGCTGCTGGGAGAAACGGCTAGGGATCTGACCATCGACGACGCGCTCGCGCTTACCCGCCATCGGGCGGTACGTCGAATCGCGCCGTTAGTCGTCGGTACCGCAGCGGTCTCCTGGCAGCGTCGCGACCGTGAATCCATAATTCTAGGCTCCACGAGTGACTTCTTAACAATCCGTCACCTGAACATGGGGCAGGGGCGATTCCTGCCAGAAGCAGATCCACGTCGCGCCTCGCCGGTCTGCGTACTAGGCGCCAAGGTACGTCAGGAACTCTTCGGTCCGAACAAGGCACTAGGTGAATGGGTGCGCATTGGTGATCGCCGCTTCCGGGTCATCGGGGTACTCGCGTCCGAGGGACGGAGCATCGGTATCGATATAGAGGACGTTGTCGTGATACCCGTAGCCTCAGCACTGACGCTGTTTGATATCGCCTCGCTATTTCGCATCCTCGTTGAGGCCCGCACGCGTTACGTCATTCCACAGGCACGCGATGGAATAATCGACATCATCCGTAGACGTCACGAGGGTGAAGACGACGTCACAGTAATCACGCAAGACGCCGTGCTTGCCACATTTGACCGTATACTGCGAGCGCTGACGCTTACTGTCGCCGGAATCGCCGCCATCAGTCTCGCTGTCGCGGGCATTCTGATAATGAACGTGATGCTTGTGGCCGTCTCGCAACGTACCGCGGAAATTGGGTTGCTCAAGGCGCTTGGTGCTTCGGGGGGCAGGATACTGGCCCTCTTTATTACCGAGGCGGGTGTTCTGTCCTTGATCGGAGCGCTGCTTGGCTTTGCAGTAGGCCAGGCCGGCGGCTGGATCGTTGGGCAGCTGTATCCCGACTTCCCAGTGGGTACACCATGGTGGGCTGTGGTGGCAGCACTTACTGTCGCCTTATTGACCGGGTTGCTCTTTGGTGTGCTGCCGGCGCGGCGTGCCGCGCGACTCGATCCGGTGCAGGCACTCTCAGGGAGGTAAGCGGAACGTGTTAGTCCGTGACTTCATGCATCTAGCAGTAGGCGCCGTGCGTGCACACCGACTGCGGTCTGCGCTTACAACACTCGGTATCGCAGTCGGCGTTGCCGCGGTCGTCCTGCTCACCTCTATCGGCGCGGGCATACATCAGTACGTGCTATCAGAGTTCACCCAGTTCGGGACCAATTTGATCGCGGTTACCCCAGGGCGCACCACGACGCATGGACTGCCAGGCCTCTTAAAAACCATTCGGCCGCTGACCATCGAAGATGCACAAGCGCTGGAACACATTCCCCGCGTAGAGGCCGTGGTCCCTGCTATACAAGGGAACGCCCAAGTTGAAACGCTTGGAAAGAGCCGGCGCACCGCCGTCTATGGGGTAGGCTCGAAGTTTCCACTTACCTTCCGCTTTAGGGTCGGCGCCGGGCGTTTTCTGCCGCCAGACGACCCACAAGCAGCGCGCGCCTTTGCCGTGCTTGGTGCGACGCTGAAGCACGAGCTTTTCGGCGCCACCAACCCTTTGGGACAGCGTATCCGGGTCGGCGGCGACCGCTACCGCATAATCGGCATCATGGAGCCCAAGGGCAATGTCCTGGGCTGGGACATTGACGACGCCGTCTATATTCCCGCTGCCAAGGCGCTCGAGTTGTTCAATCGCGAGAGTTTGATGGAGGTCGATCTGCTTTACGCCGCCGGTGCATCCATAGACGAAATCGTCGCGGGTATCCGCCGAATCCTGACATCACGCCATGGATTTGAGGATTTCACCATCACCACGCAGGAACAAATGCTTGAGGTGTTGGGCTCTATCCTGAATATCCTTACCTTTGCCGTGGGTGCGCTTGGCGGAATTTCGCTACTGGTTGGCGGCGTGGGAATCCTCACCATCATGATCATCGCCGTGAACGAGCGCATCTCGGAAATCGGCCTGTTGCGTGCCCTCGGGGCAGGACGCCAGCAAGTTCTTACGTTATTCCTCGGCGAGGCAACGTTATTAGCTGCGCTTGGGGGATTGGTTGGGCTTGCCCTAGGGGTGGGGGGAGCAGAACTTTTGCATGCTTTCGTCCCCGGACTGCCGGTCCATACGCCATGGACTTATGTGTTGCTGGCAGAATGTCTTGCCGTAGCGATTGGCCTCGCTGCTGGTGTGTTCCCCGCACGCCGCGCCGCGCGCCTGGAGCCGGTGGAGGCTTTACGGGCAGAGTAAAGCCGGACCCAGTTCACCTCGCATGATCTGATTCTCGCAGTGCACACCGAAGCGTAAAGCGTCATGACTGGGGGAGGAAAACAACGCGCGGACGTAAAAACCCTCTCCGCCGGCGTCATTATCGCCCGGGGTCAGGCAGACGCATTCCGTTATCTCTTACTGCGCGCGTATAACTATTGGGATTTTCCGAAGGGCACCGTTGAGCCTGGCGAAGATCCACTCGACACGGCTATCCGTGAGGCCGAAGAAGAAACAACACTCACGGATCTGAATTTCCGTTGGGGTCAGGATTATCGTGAAACCGAACCCTACGGTCGCGGCAAGATCGCACGTTACTACCTTGCGGAAAACCAACAGGGCAATGTCTCACTGCCTGTGAGCGCAGAGCTCGGCCGGCCGGAGCATCACGAATTTCGCTGGGTGGATTACAGCCAGGCGCGAAAGCTCCTCGTGCCTCGCGTTCAGCGAATTCTCGACTGGGCACATAGCCTAATCAGTACGGAAAAGAACGGATAATCAAAAGCACGTTCCAACGTAGAGAGCGCGAAGAACGCCTAGAAAAGTTTAAATCAGGAACTCCAAAAAAATTGCGTCCCTGTACTACTCCTGCACGCCCCGACGATGACCTTGAGGGCGTGGATGGCCGTCTTGTGCTCATGCATTTTCTCTATGAGAAAGTCAGCGGTCCTGAAGGACGCAATGCTGGGCGGCTAGATAAACAACAGGCCGCTTAGCACGCAGCGAATCATTCGGAATAATCTATTTCTCTCTGACTTTGCGCTCTCAGCGTTATCAAACGGCGTTAATTAGACCACGAGATTACGTGGCTCACCGTTAAGAAACGCCCGGATAATGGCCGACACCTCGTCCACCACTCGCTGTCGCGTCTCGCGGCTCGCCCAGGCTGAATGCGGCGTAACGATCAGGTTCGGGATGTCAGGGGCGAGGAGAGGGTTGCCACTCAGCGGTGGCTCCTCGGTCAACACGTCCACACCGGCACCACCGATGCGCCCTTGGCGCAGCGCATCCGCCAGCGCGGTTTCCTGCACGATGCCGCCACGCGCGGTATTGATGAGCACCGCATCGCGCTTCATCAATCCCAGCTCGCGCTCACCGATCAGGCCACGTGTCTCCGGTGTCAACGGGCAGTGCAAGCTCAATACGTCGACCTGAGGTAAGAGCTCGTCTAAGGGCACGCGGCCTGGCTCGGCGGCACCACCAGGCCGTTGAGCGATCAAAACCCTCATCCGAAACCCCTCCGCAATCCTGGCAACGCCCCGGCCCAACTCGCCGAAGCCAACGATTCCCAGCGTTTTACCTTCGAGCTCGCGGATGGGGTAGTCCAGCAAGCAGAACTGGCGCGCTTGCTGCCAGCGACCCTGCTGCACCGCCTCACGATAGTCAAACAGACGAGTCGTTAACGCGAGAAGAAGGGCAAATACATGCTGCGTGACTGCGGGTGTGGCGTATCCTCTGACGTTGCACACCGGTATGCCAAGCGCCTTGGCCGCATCGAGATCGACGTTGTTGGTACCGGTCGCGGCGATGCACACCAGGCGCAGGCTGGCAACCGAACGCAGCGCCGATTCATCAAGCAACACTTTATTGCTTACGACAACTGTGGCACCCTCGATGCGCGTGATCACCTCGTCTTCGGCCGTGTAGTCATAGTCGCGCCACTGGGCAAAGATCGACTCTAGTTCGGAGAACTCGACATCGTCGACGTCTATCGTGGCGCGATCAAGCAGCACCCCTCGCATTGCATCATCAGCTTTTGCGTTCCCGGGCATAGTACCAAGCTTAACATGGCTTATCGCAAGGACATCACAGCCGTGCGTGCAGTATCGGAGCCAATTCGGTACACCCGAATCTGTGTCATGGCAAAACCTCCGATCCGAGCTCGTCTAAGCTAAACGTTCCCGTTGCACCAACCGGTTAAAAAAAGCCGCCCGCAAAAGGGGCGGCGCAAAGGGCCCTGGGAGGAGGGGTATTAACTGTTTTCCCGAATGCTCGAGCTGTTCTGCCGTCAAGTTGCGAAAGCAGGACGACTGCGTGACACAAACCAAACTAACAACAACACGATCACTACCAGACCAAATACTGTCGCCGGTTCAGGTGTAGCGTGTCCGGCAAACTGCGGCCAGTTTCCTGAATTAGCAAACGATGATGTGGTTGGGTTGCCATAGGCAAGATGGCTGACTCCCTTGACCTGGGCTAAGGGCACCGGACGGGTGGGGGTTTGCTCCGGGCTGTTGTTATAGATTTTGTTGGACACGGCGACAAAGGCGGTCCAGCGCGTTACCAGCGAGAAATCGAGACCTAGATTCGTGACCTCCTGCTTGAGCAGCTCATCCGATGCACCCCCCTCACGCAGCCCTACCGGGGCTGACAGCTGACGCATAGATTCCTTGATGGCCGAACGTGCCCACACCAGGGCCACGGCCTCGCCCTGCGTACTTTGCTCCGGTAGCCTGACTTGTAACGGCAGTACGGCACGACGACCATTAACACGACCATGGACTTTGATCTCGTAGCTACCGGGTCGACGATAGCGTCCTTGAATACGTAGGGACTGTCCGGCAAAGAGATCGGGGATCAGTTTCGGCGCTATTTCCGTTGCTTCAAGTTCTCCCCAATCGATAGCGATGTCGGTCAAGACGGGAGATTGCAAACGGCTGGCTAATTCCAGCGCCACTTCTTTCGTATCTTCGGTGGGGTCCATATAACGAGTGAATCCACGACCCACGCGTCCCATCTCAGACAACAAAAATCGGTTGACGCCGGTCCCGACACCGAAGGCGTATAAACGAGCCGAGCCAATACTTTGGTGGATGAGACGCAAGATCTCGGACTCGTTGCCGATGTAACCATCCGTCAAAAACACCACCAATCGAATCGCTCGCGGGGGCACCGGCGTTCCCAGTGCTTGGCGAATACCCGCGGTCATCACGGTGCCGCCCGAGCCACGCAAGCCGTTGGTGTAACGAGTCCCTCGCCGAATGTTATGGGGCGTTGCCGGCAAAGGCTGAGCCGAAAACTCGGTCGCTGCATCGCTGAAGCGAATAATGCGGAAGGTGTCGCTCGGGCGTAGCTTGCGAAGCGCTTGGCGCATAAAGGCCTTGCTTGCCTTCAGCGGCAGCCCGGCCATCGAACCAGAGCAATCCAGCACGAATACCATCTCCCGTGGCGTGATATCGGACCGGGCAGGGGTTGCCGGTGGCTCAATAAGCAGGCTGAAAAACCCACTTCGCTTATCCCTGTACGATAACAACCCCGCTTGGCTGGTCTCACCCGCTAACAGATAGCGCAGAACAAAATCACGATTATCAATAATTCGGCCCTCGCTCAGGGTTATGGTCCGGCGTTCTGCTGATAACGTCTGGGTGTTGAGAACATGGGTGCGGCTTTCCACATGACTGATGGGCATGCCGCCATTCAGTTCTACGGCGATAGACACTCGCTCGGCATCGATCTGGGCGGGAATGTCGAGACCGACAACCGGCGGATACGCCGGCAACTCTTCCAGTTCCCACTGACCAAAAGGCGTCTGAGTGTCAGCAGCACTCGTCGACGGGGCCACATCACCATTCCAGCGGGGTACACCACCTAGTACACGGCCACCATCGACGCCGGCTTGTTCTTCCATAGCCTCCTCGGCATTGGGTGGGACGCCGGCGTGTGTCGGCTGAAACCGCGGCCCCACTACCAGAGGCACAACCAACTCATACGCACCATCGACCTTGGGCACGGTTTGCACATAACGCAGCGTCACCTCGATGGGTAAACCGGGCATGAGATTGGCGATATCCTGGGTGAACATATTGGGTCGGTATTGTGTCAACAGTGCAGCGCTACGCCCTTCGCGTTTGGCTCTATTAAAGGTGGCGCGCGCCTGCTCGATGCGCTGGATCTCCGCATGAACCGTTTCATCGCCCACTCGCATAATCATCTCGTAGACCGCCGCATCCTTGTTCAACGGAAACAAATAGGACGCGTGGACGGCGGTGGTCAACGGATTGGCAAACGTCTGTACTACCGTCACCGTGGCGAGATCGCCCCGGATATCCGCCTTGATATCCGTCCTTAAGGTTGGAAAGAACACCGTCTCGCCGTTGGCTTGCGCCTGCACGCGTCCCCCTAGGCGCTCGCCGACCTCGGTCGCAGCGTTTGCGGTCATCATGAAAACAGCAAACAGCAGCGGTACGAGTTTTACTAAAATCGTTTGTCGAGTAAGGATCATGGGTTAGTCCTCCCTAGCTTTGCACTGAATGAAATCGGGAACGGGTCACAACGGTGCGTGATCCGATACTGGTGTCCGGGGGCGGCAAATCCATCGCCCGCGCCACCGCCCCGTCCCAGACAGTGAGCGCCTCGATGGGCGCCCGCCAGGGGGCAATGCGTTGAACCATGGTCCAGGTCGCCGCCGGTTTTTGCAGCCATCGCCACACCGCCTCGGCGACACTCGTCGCGACTTCTCCGCGGTCGGAGACAAAGGTCACTGACACGCGCCAACGCCGACCATCGGGGGCAACACTACGATAAACGGCGGCTGCCACGGGCTCGTGCGTCATTCCCAAATAACGCACCTTGTGGCCCGCGCCGGCCAAACATTCATCGGGAGCATGCAAGTGACGCAGCGGTGCTGATGTGCTGACTACCAGCAAGCCATAAGGTCCATAACTCGCGCGCGCGGCACCGCCACCGTAACGGGTGAAGTAGTGCCGCTCCATCGCCGATAACGTGCCGGGCACAGCTGCAAGACCGGCAATGTTGGCAGGTAACATCGGTGCCGCGATAGTGCGTGTCACATCTACCGGACGCGCTGGCAAACTTACGATAAGCACTGCGCCGAAAAGAAAAATGAAACCCGCCAGCGGTGCGTGCCAGCTTCGCCGCGGTAAAGACGAAGCTATTGGTACCCACTTAATGACGGAGTCGCATTGCCGCGCGCGTATAGGCAAAGCCCACAGCACTACCGGCGCGGCACCGATGATCAATGCTGAAAAGCCAATGATCTCGTGCCAGGGTGATGTCATGACATCAATGGCACCCAGGTGTTCGGAGTAAGCTAGCCCTATCGCCAGTGTCACGATACGCAAGACGTTGGCGACGACGGCAGCGAATAAGGTGATGCCCCACCCGAGAAAGGCCTGACGTAGCGTGGGTCGGGTGAGCGCGGCCAAAGCGCTAAACAATAGCAATAGCAATAACAGACCCCTGGCACCGGAACAGGGCAGATCCACGAGTACGTCTCGCCCCGCCAACAGGATGCGCACGCCCTCGCACTGAACAGAGTCAGACCACGTGCGCAACACACCGCAGGCCCCGGCAGCGGAGATGTGCTGCAAGCCGTAACCGATGGTGCGCTGGACAATGCGTTCCAACGGCAGCGAAAAGGCGAACAGAACAGCCAACCAACCCGGCGACAACGCCCGCTTACGATCGCTTAGACCGAACAACAAACCCAGCGCAAACACATCGACAACCAGTGCCAAGGCGCCAATCACATTGACCCCGATTAGCTGACCAATAAGACGGGCGGCGGCGGTCATGCCAAGCAACAGTAGCGCCCGTTGCCGGCTGAGCTGAGTAATGTGCGAGCGCGGGCTGGTGACACTCCAAAGAAATAATGAAGCGACCAGAACAAAAATCAGCGATCCGTGTGAACCGTAGGCAGGATCGGTCCAGGTGTTCACTAACCATACAACGGGATGCACGGCCAGTATGACCACACCGACGGCGAAGAATATCTGGTAGCTGAACAACAAAGACAGAGCTTTACGATACATAGCGGAGTCTCATTGACTTGCCGAAGAGTATGGATTCCGGCTGTGCAGGAAGAATGGCGTCAGTCAGCAAATAGTTTGGAAATATTGTGCAGATTCTGTGCAACCGACGATCATGACCCCATTGCCTGCTAAACTACGTTTCAGATCAAACTCATCCGCTTAAGGATGACGGGCAATAGAGCAACGGTTAGTACTGCAGATGCAAAGGATCCTTATCGTCGACGATGACCCCCATATCCGCGAGGTGTTACGCTTCGCGTTGGAAAAAGCGGGCTATGAGACCAGCGCGGCCGAAGACGGGAAACAGGCGCTCCACCGTTTCGATGATGAACAGCCTGATCTGGTCGTGCTCGATATCATGATGCCGGAGATGGATGGCACAGAAGTCTGCCGCGCGTTGCGACAACGCTCACTCGTACCGATTGTCTTCCTCTCATCGAAAGATGAAGAGGTCGATCGCATTATTGGGCTGGAACTCGGTGGGGATGACTATGTAACCAAACCCTTCAGCCCGCGAGAGCTCGTGGCGCGCGTACGCGCGGTATTGCGTCGCACCGCTGATGGCCACGCCGAAACGCACACCACCTCGGTTGAAAAGCCGAACATATTCGAAAGTGGACCCTTAAAACTCGACCAGGATCAATTCATGGCCTATTGGGAAGAGAAAGAAGTAGTTCTAACCGTTACCGAGTTCGGTATTTTGCGCACCCTGATTCGGCATCCGGGTAGGGTGTTTACGCGTGACGAAATCATGAGCGGCGCGTACGACTTCAATAATATAGTCAGTGACCGCACCATCGACAGCCATGTCCGTCGTTTGAGGTCAAAGCTAAACGCTGTCGGCGCCGACCCTATCGAAACCGTACATGGCGTTGGTTATAAGCTACGCCCCCTTTGACGTGTCAATGCGATGGCCTGGCGTCCCCGTCTACGCACGGTACTAGTGGTAGTCAATATCGTCATTCTCGCCCTGCCTCTTGGCGGTATCGCGGTGCTGCGCCTTTATGAAAGCGCGCTCGTACGGCAGACCGAATCGGAGCTTATTGCTCAAGGAGCGTTTGTCGCCGCCACATACAAGGCAGCGCTCACGCGCGCACTTAATAATACCCCCGGCGAAACAGATTCACTCGAGCCTTACGGGGTGCTGATGGCGTCGCAGTGGCTGCAGCAAAAACAATTGACTGAACACTGGCGACCGAGGCCCGCAGATCTCGATTTGGCCGTTGACACCATACAACCGCCGCCGCCCGATGCCATTAGCCCCTCGCTACCGGCTGACCCGGCAGCAGCAGTTGCCGGTCGTGAGATCATGCCGGTGATGCGGGACGCGCAAGTTGTAACCTTGGCCAGCATTCGGGTGATGGATTACAAGGGAATCGTCGTGGCATCCACAGGAGAAGAATTGGACCAATCGCTGGCCAACTGGGAGGAAGTCGCCCGTGCGCTCACGGGTGAGCATGTCAGCTCATTCCGGAGGCGCATCTCTGATGAACCGATACCCCCGCTGCAGTCGATCAGCCGCGGCGCACGCATCCGTGTCTTTGTCGCCATGCCCATCGTTCAGGATGACCGGGTACTGGGTGCGGTCGTGTTATCACGCACCCCAGCCAATATTGCACACGCCCTTTACGGCAAACGTTACCATCTCCTCTACGGAGCGCTGGTTCTGCTCGTCGTTGTGCTAGCGGTAGCGTTGTTCACATCATTCACCATCAGCCGCCCCGTCAGTGCCGTGATCCGCCAAGCAGAGCGCGCCGCACGGGGAGAGAAAGGCGCCGTCGTGCCGCTACCACAGCCGGTCACCAAAGAAATCGCGCAGTTATCCGATGCGGTGGCGCGAATGGCGCGGACATTAGAGCAACGAGCAGACTACATACGTGATTTCGCGTCTCACGTCTCCCACGAGTTTAAAACGCCGCTGACGGCGATGCAGGGGGCGCTGGAGCTGTTGCGGGAACACACCGATACGATGTCCGAGGTGGAGCGTACCCGGTTCCTGCAAAACTTAACCGATGACGCCGAGCACTTGGAGCGTCTGGTGAAAAGTCTATTGGAACTCGCTCGCGCCGATGTCATGCACGTTGGCGATGAGACCACCCATCTCATTCGCGTGCTTGACCATACCATCGAGCGTTACCGCAGACTCGGACTGAGCGTAGCTACGGAATATGACAACGAAAATATTAGCGTCGCCATCAGTGCCGAAATCCTGGAAAGTATCATCTCCAATCTTCTCGACAATGCGCGGCAACACGGTGGTGACCAAGTCACCGTTACTATCCGCGCCTACAATGCTCAATCAAACAATGAAGAGCATGCGGTAATAGTCGTCGAAGACGACGGGCCCGGTATCTCCGAGGCAAATGCCGATCGTATCTTTCAACCGTTCTTCACAACCGCCCGCAAGCAGGACGGTACAGGTCTCGGTCTCGCCGTGGTGAAATCTTTGCTAAAGGCACAGCGCGGCGATATCCAGTTGCTATCGTCGAGCGTGGGCGCGGCCTTCGAATTGCGGTTGCCGGTTAAACCAGAAGCCTCGTAGCACCGAAGCTGCATCTTATAAGTCGACCTGAGGAAACGCTGCAGGCGGATCAGGTGGTCGACGATCTCCCCGCGCCGTGCCGCCCGTGCAGGCGGCTCTCCACCCGCTCCCACGCCTCGGGGTTGACGAGGTGCGGCGGGCGCTCACCGCGCAGCACCTGCAGGATCTGATTGGCGGCCGAGAGTGCGAGCTCGCGTCGGGCCTCCAGTGTGAGCCCGGCCACATGTGGACTCAGGATAAGGTTGTCGAGTTCATAAAGCGCGCTATCGGGCGGTGGCGGCTCCGGATCGAACACATCCAACGCGGCACCGGCGATCCACCCCTCCGTTAAGGCACACACAAGGGTCGAGGTTTGCACGATTGCACCGCGCGCCGTGTTAATCAAAAAGGCGTCGCGGCGCATCTGCCGGAGCTCCGGCTCGCCGATCATGCCGCGTGTCTCCTCGGTGAGCTCGGGATGTAATGACACGAAGTCGGCTTTTCGCAGGAGTGGCGTCAGCTCCTCGAGCCACGTCGCGCCGACCGCTTCCGCCTTGGCGGGTGGGATATAGGGATCGTAGACGAGCACGCGCATGCCGAAGCCGGCGGCGCCCTTACGCGCGACCTCGGTGCCGATCTGCCCACAGCCAATCACGCCAAGTGTGCGGCCCTGAAGCTCGATGCGAGTCCACGCATGACTCTCGCCCCAGCCCTTGGCGCGCCGCAGCTCGCCGTGGGTGTGCGTGAAGCGCTTCGCGAGACTAAGCATCAATCCCATCGTGTGCTCCGAAACCGGCACACTGCCGAGGCCCGGGTTGTTCACGACCGCAATGCCCTGTGTGGTTGCCGCCTCAATGTCGACCGCATCGGTGCCGCGCCCGGAGGTGCTGATGACGAGCAGATCGGCTGCCGTGCGGATCGCGTCGCCACCGAGCCGCGAAGGATAACGAACGAAAGCGGCGAAGGCGGTTCGGACCTCATCTCGAATTGCGGCCTCGCTCGCGTTGCCGAGCACTTCGACCTGGGTGTGGCGCGCAAGCAACTCCTCGCCGGCTGGATCGTACATCGATCCGATCAGCAACACTCGCGGTTGGTTCACCAGTGGCATACGCTCACTACACTCACCGAGAGGACGAAGTCAGCAAATCATAACGGACCCGCTCGTGTGCCTCGACCGGATCATCGCCGTTGCGGATCGCTGCAACAATCCGTTCCTCCGTCGCCTTGTACTCCTTGGCAATCTCGAGTGCCTCTTCGACGTATTCGTGCGGGATGGCGAGGACGCCGTTGTCGTCGCCCATGATGAGATCCCCGGGGCGTACCTTCACGCCGCCGAGTTGCACATCGACGCTGTGTCCGGCGAACGCGCAGCGGTTGCGGATCGACTGCTGGATGATGCCGCGGGCGTAGACCGGCAGGCCGATCTCCTTATACTCATCGACGTCGCGCGTCACCCCATCGATGACACAACCGACGAGCCCGCGGTGCAACGTCGTAAACCCCACGATCCCACCGTAGCTATTGACGTTCATATGACCACCGTGATCGATGACCAGCACGTCACCGGGCTGTGCCGCCTTTACGGCCTCGAGCGAACCCATGGCCGGCGAGGGTGAGGCCAAGCCTTCACCCACGGGCACCAACTTCATCGTTGCGGCTGGACCCACGATCTTCTTGCAGCCGGGCCAGAGCGGCAGGATCCCGTGCGGCGCGCCGTTTAGCTGCAATCGGTCCAAGGCATCTGACACGTTCGGCGTGGAAAGGCATAAATATTCGGCGATCAGCTCAGGACGCACAGTCATTTCTCCCCCCGGGGCAGTAGGCCCATACCCACTCTTGTCAAAGCGAAACTCCGCTGCCGGTGATCGTAGCTTATCCCTGTCCGGTAGCGAAAGTGAGGCGCGTGTACTCGCTGAAAAAATAAAAGGCGCTATGAAAGAGCGTTCATATCTCTTAAACCACCAGCCGGCGGCGAGTGAGGATCACGGCGACATAGTAGCCGATAACCGCGTACATCAGCAGCACAACGAGATGAAGACCGACATCGCTGAGTGGTTGCCCCGCAACCAGCGGTCGAACGAGAGCCACCGCGTGAGTAAGCGGTAGTAGCTGAACGAACGATTGCATCAGCTCGGGTAGAGCGGTGGTTGGGTAAAAAACCCCGCACAATACGAACATGGGCGTGATAACCAGCGTAAAGTAATAACTAAAGAAGTCATAGCCAGGGGATAGCGCACTCATCACCATCGCGGGCCCGGCAAAGCACATGCCAATTAAGAACACGATCGGCAAGGCCAGCACGGCGCGTATATCCGTGATCGCCCCCAGCAATGCCGCCACGATCAGGATCGCGATGCCGTTGATCAAACTCTTGCTGGCACACCAGAGCATCTCGCCGGCAAGGATATCGTCCACCTCCGTCGGTGTCGCCAGCATCGCGTCGTAGGTGCGCTGTGGCACCATGCGCGTATAGACCGAATACATTCCCTCAAAGGTGGCGGTGGTCATGGCCGACGATGCCACAATCCCTGACGCTAGAAACGTCAGGTAATCCATACCCGCCATCTTCCCGATAAAAAGCCCAAGGCCGTAACCGAGCCCAAGCAGGTAAAGCAGGGGCTCACCAAAATTCATCATCAGGCTGGGGCCCATGAGCTTGCGCCAGACTAGAACATTGCGCTTCCACACCGTAAGTGATCGGCGCTTTACCCGTGGCAGACTCAAATCCAGCATGTCAGTCCTTCAGCTCCCGCCCAGTGATTTTCAAAAACACGTCTTCGAGGTTCGCTGGTCGGTGCAGAAAGACCAGACTGTCGATACCGTCGATCTGTGCCACCAGCGGGCGCGCATCATGCGTATAACAATAAACGGTATCGCCTATCGTCTCCGCGCGGCAATCGGCGAGACTGTTAAGCAGCTCGTCAGCCGAATTGGCCGCCTCGCGTATTTCCACAACCTCGGGCTCCACATGACGGCGCACGAGTGCGCGCGGCGAACCTTGATCCAAGATATTGCCGTGATCCATGATTACTAAGTCGTCGCACAGACGCTCGGCCTCTTCCATGTAATGCGTTGTGAGCAAGAGCGTTTTTCCCGACTGTCTCAAGTCCCGCAGGCGTGCCCAGATCATGTGCCGCGCCTGGGGATCGAGGCCGGTAGTCGGTTCATCCAAAACAATAAGCTCAGGGTCGTTGATCAGTGCCCGCGCAATGGTCAGGCGTCGCTGCATACCGCCCGAGAGCGTGGTGATTCTCTTGTGCGCCCGATCCGACAGCTCGACGAACCGCAGTAGTTCCTCGATGCGGGGCTCGAGGGCAGTTTTCGGAAAATTAAAATAGGAACCGTAAACACGCAGATTTTCGACGACAGTGAAGTCCGGATCCAGGTTATCCGTTTGTGGCACGACCCCGACACGCATTCGCACGTCGCTGCCCCGGCGCGGCACTGGCAGTCCAAACACCTGCAGGCTGCCGGCGCTGATAGGTGACTGCCCCAATATCATGCGCAGGGTCGTGGTCTTGCCGGCGCCATTGGGTCCGAGAAAACCGAAGCACTGCCCTGCCGGCACGCGAAAATCGATGCCTCGGACCACCGTTTGGTCTTTGAAACGCTTTGTCAGTCCACGTGCTTCAATTACAGCATCCATGTGCGGTTACCGTTTGGTTAAAAAAATACAACGCAAAGACGCAGAGGCGCAAAGAACGCAAAATTTCTAGTCCTAAAAAGACTTAAGTTCAAAATCTCTTTGCGTCTTCGCCCTTTGCATTGAGTCTTTAAACTTACTAGAGATAGTCACTACTACCGATGATCAAACCGAAAAGTCGATCCCTTGAGCGAGCGGAAGCTCTTTGCCCCAGTTAATGGTGGTGGTTTGGCGGCGCATGTACGCCTTCCAGGAATCGGAACCCGCCTCGCGACCGCCGCCGGTTTCTTTTTCACCGCCAAAGGCTCCGCCGATCTCAGCGCCGGAAGTACCGATGTTAACGTTCGCGATACCGCAGTCGCTGCCGGTCGCAGACAGAAATTGCTCTCCACGCTGCAAGTCCTGGGTGAAGATCGCCGATGACAGCCCTTGCGGCACATCGTTGTGCATGGCAATCGCCTCGTCGAGGTCCTTATAGGTCATGATGTAAAGAATCGGGGCAAAGGTCTCGCGCTGCACCAGATCCCAATGATTTTCCGCCCGTACGATGGCGGGCTCGACAAAATGTCCCGGTCCCGCCTTTACCTTACCGCCATAAAGGACTTCGCCACCTAATGCCTTCGCTTCTTCGATAGCCGCTTTATAACCTTCGACCGCACGTTCATCGACAAGCGGTCCCATGAGCACGCTCTCATCAAGCGGATTGCCGATCGGGACCTGAGCATAGGCATGTGTAAGCCGATCGGCGAGCTCCGGGTAGCGCTTTTCGTGAACGATGATACGCCGCGTAGTGGTACAACGCTGACCCGTCGTGCCTACCGCACCGAAGACGATCGCGGGAACCGCCAGCTCCATATTGGCGGTCTCATCGACAATAATGGCGTTGTTGCCACCCATCTCCAGAATTGTCCTCCCGAGACGGCCCGCCACGACCTTCGCCACCTGTCTGCCTACCGCAGTAGAGCCGGTAAAGGAGATTAGCGGAATACGTTTATCGTTGATAAACCGATCGGCGACCGCTGATGGCGCGGTGGCGGTGATCAGCGAGAAGACGCCCGCATAGCCCATCGACTCGGTCACACGGCTGCAGATGTTTTGCACCGCGATTGCGGTGAGCGCTGCCTTCGGCGACGGCTTCCACACAATCACATTCCCTGCAATCGCTGCAATAAACGCGTTCCATGAATACACCGCCACCGGGAAGTTAAACGCCGTAATGACACCGACGACACCGAGTGGGTGCCATTGTTCATACATGCGATGTTGCGGGCGCTCCGACTGCATCGTATTGCCATAGAGCATGCGTGATTGCCCCACGGCAAAATCCGCGATGTCGATCGCCTCCTGGACTTCGCCATCCCCCTCCACTTTGATCTTGCCCACTTCCAGGGAAACGAGGCTCCCGAGCGCATCTTTGTGCGCACGCAGCTCTTCGGCGATGCAGCGTATCACCTCGCCGCGCTTCGGTGCGGGTACCGTGCGCCACCTCAGAAACGCATCGCGCGCCTCTTCGATTACGGTTTCATAGTCCTGCTCGGTACAGAGACGGATCTGAGCGATCAACTCATCGGTCGCGGGATTGTATGAATCCAGCATCTCGGCGCCGGCGGTCTGCGACCAACCCGCAGCGGAACACACGCCAGGGTTTTTTGTCTCGATGCCTAATTTCTTCAGAAAGTCCATGCGTCACCTCCTGAGCGCCTGCGACGCCGCAAACGCCTGAAACTGGGAAACCACCCTTTCGCCGGTAATATCTGTTGGCGCCACCGACAGCAACCGTTCTCATCAACTTCGTTGCGGCCGATGGTGGCGCCGCCAAGCCCGCCGGGACTGAACAACAGTCGACGCAGTTTGTCAAATAGGGCGCCGCTTGAGGGCCTTGTTTGTACCGCTCAGGGTCGGGCCATGCTCCGCAGTCTAAACGCACCGGTTGCCTTTTCCCCTTGGGACAGGGTGATTTCGCTGGCGCGGGTTCGTCCCCACCTGGCCGGGTTTGTGGCAAGGATTTTGCAAATCGTTTGCCCTGGACGAGCCCCGTCGTCGGGGCGTAAATCTTGGATTTGACCCAGAAGAGAACACACGAAACCGCTGAGCCGACTCACGCCTGGCCTACGTCGAATTTGCTGGCATGAGAGGAAAACCATGAATCCGACCATCGAGCTTGACGAGCAATACTGTGCTCACAACTATCATCCCTTGCCTGTGGTGCTTGTGCATGGTGACGGCACCTACCTGTGGGACGACGAGGGCAAGAACTACCTCGACATGATGAGCGGGTGTTCCGCTGTGAACTTCGGTCACGCCCATCCGCGCCTGATTAAGGTCTTGACCGAACAAGCACAAGGCCTTGCGGTCGTGCCCCGTGCTTACCACACCGAGTTGGTCCCGCTTTTCTTGGAAAAAATGTGTCTATTGACAGGCCAGGACCAGGCACTGGCTATGAACACGGGTGCCGAGGCCGTAGAAACAGCGCTTAAGGCCGCCCGCAAATGGGGCTACAAAGTCAAAGGCATTGCGCGCGACCAAACAGAGATCATTGTCTGTCAAGGCAATTCTCATGGGCGCACTATCGCGACCCTCGGCCTGTCCTCCGAAGAACTGTACCGGGACGGCTTCGGGCCATTTCCTACCGGGTTTAAACAGATCCCCTATGGGGACGGGGCCGCTCTTGAAAACGCCATCACGCCGTACACCGCTGCCTTCCTGGTGGAGCCGATCCAAGGACAAGCAGGTGTCATCGTGCCATCCGACGAATACCTCGCCGAATGCACGCGCATCTGTCAGAAACATAATGTCCTCCTGATCTGTGATGAGGCACAAACCGGCCTGGGGCGAACTGGCAGAATGCTCGCGTGTGAACACGAAGATGTGCAACCGGATGGTCTAATTCTGGGTGAGGCCCTCGGCGGCGGACTCTTGCCTATCTCTTTGTTTCTCGCGCGCGAAGACGTGATGGGTGTCTTTACTCTAGGCGATCACGGTAGCACGTTTGGCGGCAATCCCCTGGCCGCGGCTGTGGCCCTCGAGGTAATCCATGTGCTCGGTGCGGAGAGACTTCCCGAACGCGCCGCTAAGCTTGGCAGCAACTTCCTTACGAAACTAAGAGGACTTACTAGCCCATTCGTTAAGAAAGTACGCGGCCGCGGTTTATTGATCGGGGTCGAGATCGATCCGGCTAAGGCCACTGCACGCATGGTTTGTGAACAATTGGCGCGGCACGGCATCCTCACGTCTGAAACCCGTAAGACCGTGGTGCGTTTCACTCCACCGCTTACGATCACCCAGGACGAACTTGATTGGGCATTCAAAACCATCAAAAAGGCGCTTGCCGAACTCGAAGCAGTAAATAACGCCGCCTGAAATACCGCTCCGTAAAGTTAAGCGCGTTAGGCCTCCTTCGTATGGTAGGCCTTTGCCCGAGCGTTGCCCCGGTTTAGGACGTGATAACAAACGCCCCTGACAGACGCGCGGGCGGTACGTGCCATGGTGATAACTTAACAAGCCGGGCTTGGCGCAGGCAAAAAAAGTAGAATGTCCCCCTTTTTAACCCCTCAACCGCTGAAACTCCCACGGCGGTGTAGGATTGTTCTCTCGCCACAGCCCTGCCCTTTCTTGCCTCGATTTCGGCATCCGCGCAAAGCTGCCGATCTTCCGAGACCATGGCCTGCCCTTGGGCCCGGCGCAGACTGGCGTCGTCTCAGCGTTGTGCGCTTTCCTCCGTAGGGCTCACATTCGTAATGCAAAACATTCCCACAAGTGATCTCTCCCGTCCCCTCTTTGGTAATAAATCACACCTTTTCTGTAAAGGATT
>JBHIDJ010000020.1:0-35815 GCA_046760105.1 Acidiferrobacterales bacterium
CCTGCACATCGCAGGTGACACAATAACTGGTTTGAAACTATGACGTTGTGTTGTACGACGGACAAACCCTTGCCAAACAACACACATCGCACAACGGTTTCTTACGGCAGGTGTCCTTGCCATGCCGGACGATAAGGGCATGGTATTCGTTATAAAGCGGTATATCCTGGCCGAGTGCGTGTTCGAAGTTTCCCCGCAGCGTCTCGTAATCCTCTGTCCCGTTGACCATGCCTAACCGGGCGAAGATGCGTCGAGTGTAGGCATCGATGACGAACACGGGACGATGAAACGCGTAGAGTAGTATATCGTCGGCGGTCTCGGCGCCTATGCCATGTACTGCGAGTAAAGCCGGTCGCAATACATCTGTTGGCATCCGCGCAAGCTTTCTTACGCCGCCCTCTGCCACTACCCAACGGCAAAGTGCGCGCAGGCGTCTAGACTTGATGTTGTAATAGCCCGAAGGTCGAATCAGGCTTGCGAGCCGCTTGGGATGGATACGAACGATCGTCTCCGGTGACAGTGCTTCGGCCTGTTTGAGATTGCTGATTGCCTTTTCAACGTTAGTCCACGCCGTATTTTGTGTCAGCACTGCGCCGACCATGACTTCGAAGGCGGAATCGCCTGGCCACCAATACCGATGGCCGTAGGCTGCGAACAGTCTCCTATAGATGTCGCGATAACGCGAAGCCTTCATTATTACCGCGGCGACTGTTCAACGAGCAGTTCGCGGTCTTCCCGCGTTGTGATAGGGCTTCGGCGTATTGTGAATCCACGGGCTGCGTTTACCAAGCTCTCGTTGAAGACCCACCCTGGCAAGTAACCCGGCCACGGCGTCGCGGTCGAGCTCCTCCCATTGTCCTGCACGCAGATCGCGAGACAAGGTTACCGAACCATAGCGAATACGAATCAAGCGGCTAACAGTAGCGCCAACCGCCTGCCAAAGTTTGCGCACCTCGCGCTTACGACCTTCGGTTAGTATGACACGGTACCAACGATTAGCGCCCTCGCCACCAGCATCGTGTATCGATTCAAAACGGGCCAACCCATCGTCCAATTGCACGCCCTCTTTGAGTCTGCGCAGCGCGGCTTCGTCCACTTTTCCCAGCACCCTTACGGCGTACTCACGCTCGATTTGCTGTGAAGGGTGCATCAAGCGATTCGCCAGTTCCCCATGGTTGGTTAGAAACAGGAGCCCTGCCGTATTGATATCCAGTCGACCCACGGTTACCCAGCGTCCACTGCGTAGCCGCGGTAGGCGTTCGAAGATGGTCGGTCTGCCACCAGGATCAGAGCGGGTGCACACTTCACCTTCAGGCTTGTGATATAACAACACGCGGCAACTTGGCGGACCCTTAGTGCCCGCAACAACGCGCCCGTCTACGCGGATGACCTGTTGGGACTCGACGCGATCGCCGATCTTCGCGCGCACGCCGTCTACTGAGATGCGACCTTGCTCGATCCAGCGCTCCATCTGCCGGCGTGAACCCAGGCCGGTGCGTGCGAGCACCTTCTGCAGTTTTTCGCTCATGCCTCCTCGTTGCGGGTAACAAGCGTGGGTTGACGGGTATCGCCGGTCTCAGATACTCCCGCCTCATCCGCGTCAGAATCGCGGGCGCGTAATACCGTCTGCGTCGACACGCCCTCACCACCGATATCTTGTGGGGCCTCGCCTGGCGACGGCTCGCTCTCGGCGTTGAATTCAAAACCAAGTTCCCTGCCGATCTCCTCGAGGTCGCGTATCTCCGATAGCGGTGGCAGCTCACTCAGACTTGACAAGTTAAAGTGCTCGACGAACTGGTGAGTCGTGGCGTAAAGTGCGGGCCGACCAGGCGCATCCCGATGGCCGACCTGACGAATCCACTCGCGGTCTAACAAAGTGCGGATGATCTCAGTGCTGACCGATACGCCGCGGATCGCCTCTATGTCGCCGCGCGTCACAGGCTGTTTGTACGCAAGAATCGCAAGCGTCTCTAACAGCGCGCGTGAATACCGGGGCGGGCGCTCCTGACGCAAGCGTACGATCCATTCACTGTATTTGTCTCGCGTTTGAAAGCGGTAACTCCGGTCAACCCGCTTCAGTTGAATGCCACGTCCCTCATATTCCTCCTCAAGTGTCGTAAGAGCTTCGCGTAGTGCTTGGCGTGAGGGTCGTGAATCGACGGGAAACATAGAAAGCATCCTATCGATACTCAACGGCTCGCCTGCTGCTAGCAAGGCGGCCTCAAGGATATTTTTCAATTCCGAAGTTTTCTCGGACATCAAGCAGCAGCCTTAATGTGAATCGGCGCAAAAGGCTCTTGCTGAACCACGACCAACAGCGTCTCTTTCAACAACTCGAGAATGGCGATAAACGTCACCACGAGACCCCATCTACCCTCCCTCGGATTGAACAGATCATCGAACCGCACGAATTCGTGGCTCGTAACCCGGCTCAGAATCTGGGTCATGCGCTCGCGCACCGATAGGCTTTCGCGAAGTACATGGTGGTGGCGGTAGAGTTCCGCCCGTTCCAACACCCGTTTAAACGCATCCAACAGCTCGACGAGGGTCACCGTGGGCTCTTGACGTCTGCGCGGTTTGCCGTCGAATTCGACAAGGGCCATATGGATCTCACGCCCAATGCGTGGACGTTGGTCCAGGTCTTCGGCCGCCTTTCGATAGCGTTCGTATTCCTGTAGTCGTCGCACGAGCTCTGCCCGCGGGTCTTCCTCTTCTTGGTCTTCACTCGGACGGGGCAACAGCATCCGCGACTTGATCTCTGCCAGCACGGCCGCCATTACCAGATATTCGCCCGCCAGTTCTAGCCTTGCTAGCTGCATTAACTCGATATAGGTCATGTATTGGCGCGTAATCTCAGCGACCGGGATATCAAGGATGTCGATGTTTTGCTTACGAATGAGATAGAGGAGCAGGTCTAGCGGCCCCTCAAACGTCTCTAGAAAGACCTCCAGTGCCTCTGGCGGGATATACAGATCCTGAGGAAGCTCGGTAATTGGCTCTCCCCGCACCATCGCCAATCGTGTTTCTTTAGTTACTGGCGTATCCATTAACCGTATCCCAGCCCCATGGCCTGGCGCACATCATCAAGTGTCTCCTCGGCCACATCGCGGGCGCGTTCACACCCCTCGGCAATGATGTTTTTCACCACCGTAGGATCGTCCGCATACTCGGAGGCGCGCTTGCGGATAGGCTCGAGCTCGGCGATTACCGCATCGATCACCTTTTGCTTACACTCCAGACAACCAATACCGGCCGTACGGCACCCGTTCTGAACCCAGGCCTTGGTGTCCTCATCCGAGTACAGCTCATGAAACGGCCATACGGGGCACTTGTCCGGATCCCCAGGATCCGAGCGCCGCACGCGTGCCGGATCGGTGGGCATGGTGCGCATTTTCTTTTGAATCTCGTTCGGATCCTCGCGCAGCGCGATACTATTGTTGTACGACTTGCCCATTTTCTGGCCGTCCAGCCCTGGCACCTTTGGTAACGGCGTAAGCAAGGCCTGAGGCTCCGGCAAAATGATCTTGCCTCCACCCTCAAGATAGCCGAACAGGCGCTCCTTGTCGCCAATGGTGATATTCTTCTGCTTGTCGAGCAGCGCGCGTGCGGTCTCAAGCGCGTCGTGGTCACCCTTTTCCAGGTAGCCTGTGCGTAGCTCCCGGTATAGCGCGTCGGTCTTTTTGCCAAGTTTCTTGATGGCCTTCTCTGCCCGCTCCTCGTAACCCGGCTGACGTCCATAAAGATGGTTAAAACGGCGCGCCACCTCGCGCGTCAGCTCCACGTGGGCCACCTGGTCCTCCCCCACAGGAACGAGGCTGGCACGATAGATAAGGATATCGGCACTCTGCAACAGCGGATACCCGAGGAATCCATATGTGGAGAGGTCCTTGTCTTTGAGTTGTGTCTGCTGATCCTTATAGCTTGGTACGCGTTCAAGCCAAGCTAGCGGTGTAATCATCGAAAGCAGCGTGTGTAACTCGGCGTGCTGCTGGACGTGTGATTGAATAAACAGGGTTGCGTGCCGGGGGTCAACGCCAGCAGCAAGCCAGTCGATGACCATGTCCCATACGTTTTCTTTGACCACCTGCGGTTCTTCATAGTGAGTCGTGAGCGCATGCCAGTCGGCGACAAAGTAGAAGCACTCGTACTCATGCTGCAGCTCGGCCCAGTTCTTTAGCACGCCGTGATAGTGCCCAAGATGTAGCGCCCCCGTGGGACGCATCCCGGAGAGTACACGCGCCGGCTGACCTGGGAGCACGCTGGTCACACTAGCCACGATAACCCTGTCAGGCGAGCCACGACCATTAGGAATAATTCGATCGGCGGCCTGATGATGTGCCACAGTATTCCACTGAACAGAAGCGCCAACAGGATCAAGAATCCGTAGGGTTCCACACGGCTCAAGCGCCACGCCCAGCGGCCGGGTAGCAGGCCAACCGCCACACGCCCGCCATCCAGCGGGGGCAACGGCAAGAGGTTAAAAACCATTAACAGTACATTAATAAGTATGCCAATCAGCCCCATGTAAATCATAGGCGCCGCAATCGAAGCGCCTGAGGAGAGCAACACACTACCGATCTTGGCCAGCACACCCCAGAGAATGGCCATCAGTAAGTTGGCCCCGGGACCCGCGGCTGCGACCAATATCATATCCTGCTTGGGGCGGCGTAGGTTCTCCCAGGTGACCGGCACTGGCTTGGCCCAACCAAAAAGAAAAGGTGCTTTTAACAACAACAACGCCGCGGGTAGCAGCACGGTGCCCACGAGATCGATGTGTTTGAACGGATTGAGCGTCACCCGGCCCAAGCGCTCGGCCGTCGGGTCACCAAGATACTTAGCGACCCATCCATGGGCGGCCTCGTGGACGGTAATTGCAAAAAGAACGGGCAAAATCGAGACGATAATCAGTTCGGGCGAGGGTACCTTGCCTAATATCCCGAGAATATGTTGCAGCATTATGGCCAGTATATCAGGCTGGCGCGCGGGTATAAATTCAGACACGCGTCCACGATGACTGACCAGCGTACAGTCGAGTTAGGCGGGCTCAACAATGAAGTAAAAAGGTGCGATATCGCCCTTCCCGCGGCGAGCCACCGTAGCCACACCATCGTTTAGGGCGACCACTGTCGTTGGTTCCCACCCGCAGTATCCCCCGTCGATGACGAGGTCAACCTCGTGTTCCAGACACTCGCGAATCCCGTGAGGATCACTGAGAGGGAGCTGGTCATCAGGCAAGATCAGAGTAGCGCTCATCAGCGGCTCGCCGAGCTCCTCTAGCAGCGCCTGCACGATGTGATGGTCTGGTATCCTAAGCCCGATCGTCTTGCGCCTCGGGTTCATTAGCCGACGCGGCACTCCACGTGTGGCCGGCAGAATAAACGTGTACGGTCCGGGCGTGTTGGCCTTGAGCACGCGGTAGTCCGCGTTGCTTACCCTGGCGTAGAGCGACAATTCTGACAGATCACGGCATACCAGCGTGAGGTCATGTCGGTCGCCCAGTCGCCGAATACGGCGAATGCGCGCCATCGCCTCTTTGTTGCCAATCTGACAACCCAGTGCATAGCTCGAGTCGGTGGGATAGGCGATCACGCGGCCGTCACGCACAATACCTACTGCCTGTTTGATAAGGCGTGGCTGCGGATTCAGCGAGTGGATCTGAAAGTATTGGGCCATAACAAATTGTACTACGCGTCAGGAATAGCCAGCTCGCGCGACTGCTTGCTCACGCCGTACGGCTAAGATAGCCCACGCAACCGTATGAAGCAGTTATTTCTTTCTCCTCTCCTGCTTCATGAATCTGTCGAGCTGCCCGGCCGCCCACTTCTGACCACCCAGACCGAACGCGAGGGCTAGGGCTAGGACAATACCAGCAAACAGGATTAAAAAGGCGTCTTGGAGGATGTCGCCTGTCAGGGTGGCTACCTGGTCCAGTGCGATGATGACCACGAAAACTATAATCGCGTAGCGGCTCAGCCGCCCCATCAAATCGGCCCCTTCGATGCCCACGTTCTTCGCGTAGGCGACTACCGCGTCCTCTACAAACCGGGCGAAATAAAGACCGATAGCAAGAATAATGACGGCAAATATGACTTGGGGGATAAAGGCGGCCACCTGCCCGAACAGACTGGTCACTACCTTCAAGCCGAGGATTTCAAAGGCAATTAGTAGAGTGAACAGGATTGCCAGCCAGTAGATCAGGATCCCCAGAATATCAATCGTAGTTTTCTTAATTCCGCCTTGCTTGAGAAACTTATCCATTCCAGCAAATTCAGTGACTTTGTTGAAACTGATCATTTTCAGGCCCTTGACTACGATAAACATGAGAAACTTGGCGATTAGCCACCCGGCCACAAGGGTAACGATAGCAAGCAGCAGCTTCGGCAGAAACTCCCAAAACTGCCCCAGAAAACCGCGACCGGCTTGTAGAGCTTCAACGAGGGGTTCCATACATATCCTCCTTTGTTGTGTGTTATATGGGAAAAAATCTTGCGCGTTGCTAGCGCCGAAGTCAATAGTTGGTGGGGGGCAGATATGCCCGTTCCCGCCTCGCCGCTACGCCCCCATTACAGAGCAGACTCAAGGAGTTCTTGCTGAAAATATCGTCTGAGGCCAATACGAAGAATCGATGCTTTGCCACGTTGACTCTTGACCGCTTATCTGCGGCCGCTGACATTGTGGTTAATTCCCGCGGCGTGGTGCCAGCCAGCGTTTTGGTCGGAGCTTGGGAAAGAAGGTACCATTGACTGGTTGGTCATTACCGATTCCTTAAGCAAAGTCGATGACCCTGATCCTGCAATATGTGAAAAAGATCCAATGAAACTTCTTTACGACTTTTTCCCCTTGTTGCTGTTCTTTACGGCCTTCAAACTGTATGACATCTACGTCGCCACCGCTGTTGCTATTGCCGCCTCATTCGTGCAGGTAGCGTGGCACTGGCTCAAGACCCGTCGCTTCGAAACGCCGCATGTGACCACGCTAGCGGTACTCATCGTGTTCGGTGGCATGACGTTATTATTTCGCGACGACACATTCATCCGCTGGAAGCCAACCATCGTGTACGCGATCCTCGCCGCAATAACCGTTGGCAGCCAAATCCTGGGTAGCAAGACCTTGCTTGAACGCATGCTGGGGGCACAGATTGCACTTCCGCCACAGATCTGGGGCCGCCTCAATCTGAGCTGGGGTGTGTTCTTTCTGTTTTTGGGTGCCCTTAACCTGTACGTGGCGTTCTACTATGGTATCGATCAAGACGCTGAAACCCGGCTAGCGGTGTGGGTGAATTTCAAGGTCTTCGGTTTGCTCGGACTCACACTGGCCTTTGTTCTCGTACAGGCTCTAGTCATGGCAAAATACATCCAGAACGAGTCTGGAAAGGACGATGCTGATGTACTACGTCGTGATCGGTAATGACGTCGAAAACAGTCTTGACAAGCGTCGCTCTGCACGTGCCGCGCATCTCGCGCGCCTGGACCAGCTCAAAAATGAAGGGCGACTGCTACTGGCTGGTCCTTTCCCGGCAGTTGATAGCGAGGATCCGGGAGCGGCTGGCTTCAGCGGCAGTCTGATTGTTGCGGAGTTCGAATCATTGGAGGACGCACGGGCCTGGGCGGACGCCGATCCCTACGTAGCGGCCGGCGTATACGCCAGCGTAAGCGTAAAGCCCTTTCGCAAGGTTCTGCCCTGATAAATTCTAGGCGTTGATCAACTTGAGAAACTGAGTTTCATTGAGCGTAGGCACACCAAGCTCAGTGGCCCTGCTAGCCTTGGAACCTGGATCCGCGCCGACGACGACATAGTCCGTTTTCTTGGAGACGCTGCTGGTGACCTTCGCCCCGCGGGCCCGTAGTCTCGCTTTCGCGTCTTCCCGTCCCATCGCTGAAAGCGTGCCCGACAACACAAAGGTCTTGCCCCGCAAAGTCTGGGGCGCTCTAACCGCGATCTTGGCCAGCTTGACGCCCGATTTTAGCAGTTTCTTGATGACGCCCTTGTTATGCTTTTCGCGAAAGAAGGCATGGATATGTTTCGCGACCACGGGACCGACGTCCGACACTTGCTGAAGATCATCCGCACTCGCCTGCATGATCTTTTCCAGGCTGCCGTAGTGTCTCGCCAATGCCTGCGCCGTGGCCTCCCCGACCTCCCGTATGCCAAGGGCATAGAGGAAACGCGGCAGGTTTGTATTTTTGGTTTCTTCCAAAGCCTCCATCAAATTGGCAGCCGACTTTTCCCCCATGCGCTCAAGACACGCAACGTCTTCCGCCTTAAGGCTGTATAGATCGGCGACATCGTGCACCATCCCCTGCTCATCTAGCTGCTCCACCAGCTTGTCGCCGAGACCTTCGATGTCCATGGCCCGGCGCGAAGCGAAGTGACGAATGGCCTCGCGCCGCTGGGCAGGACAAAATAATCCACCGGTGCAGCGTGCCGCCGCTTCGCCTTCGAGACGCACCACATCCGATCCGCAGATCGGGCACGTAGTGGGCATCTTGAAGCGTCTTGCGTTCTTCCGACGTTTAGCGCGCACCACGCTGACAACTTCGGGTATCACGTCGCCAGCACGCCGTACGATCACGGTGTCGCCGACGCGTACATCCTTGCGTTCGACTTCGTCCTGGTTATGCAGCGTCGCATTCGTTACCGTCACGCCGCCTACCACGACGGGTTCGAGCCGCGCCACCGGGGTCAACGTACCCGTGCGGCCAACCTGCACGCCGATACCGACGAGCTTGGTCATCTCTTCTTCGGCCGGAAACTTGTGGGCCACGGCCCAACGCGGCGCACGCGAAATGAAGCCGAGGGCCTGCTGTTGCTCAAGGGCATTAACTTTATAGACAACGCCATCAATGCCATAACCCAGGCGATCACGTCGGCCGAGCATTTGTTGATAATACGCAAGACATCCCCGTTGACCCCGCACTACGCGTGTCTCCGGGCTGACACGTAGACCCCAGTCGCGATAGCGCATTAACAGATCATAATGGGTAGCCGGCAACGCGCCGCCTTCCACCTTACCCACGCTGTGAAAAAAAATCTCAAGCGGACGTCCTGCGGTAATACGAGGATCTAGCTGACGAAGGCTGCCGGCGGCTGCGTTTCGCGGATTAGCAAAAGTCTTCTCGTCTTTTCCTTGCTGCTGGACGTTTAACGCTTGAAACCCGCTCTTGGTCATATACACCTCACCACGCACTTCGAGCACACGCGAATAGCCCTCTCCCATCAGTCGCAGGGGCACCGCATCGATGGTGCGTACGTTATGCGTCACGTCCTCGCCGGTAACACCATCCCCGCGCGTGGCGCCGCGCACGAGCCGCCCGTTTTCATAACGCAGGCTCACTGCCACGCCGTCTAGCTTAGGCTCGGCGATGTATTCAACAGACGCAATACCAAGGCGCTCGCGCACCCGGCGGTCGAAGTCACCGATCTCCTCATCGCCAAACGCGTTTGACAGGGACAACATCGGTACGTCATGCGTTACCTTTGCAAACTCTGGCAGCGGCGTGGCGCCGACACGTTGCGCAGGCGAATCCGGCGTGATCAGCTCCGGATGCGTGTTCTCCAATGTCTGCAGTTCACGGAACAAGCGGTCGTACTCTGCATCTGGGATCTCCGGATTGTCGAGCACGTAGTAGTGGTAGTTATGGTAATTGATGAGCTCGCGCAGCCGGGCTGCGCGTTTGCGAAGGGCTTTCGCATTCATGGATTAAAAAACCGTAATGCCGTCTCGCTGCCAGGAACGACGCCCTCCGCACTCATGTCCGTAGCGAGTTGTCTTATCTGCCGTCGAATCACCGACAATCCTTCCTCAGTGAGCGGCCGTTTGTCTTGATCGATTAAACGTCCGTCGAGCATTTCGCAAAGACCGTTGGCGGTATGTGCCATCTTTTCGAAGACGCGCGCGGGCTCGTGAACACACGGGATCGTCATAAACAAGGTCAGACCCTCTGTGTGAAAGGTATCAAATGTTGTGGGATCAAACTCTCCGGGTTGATAAAGATTCGCCATACTGAACAAATGCCGGCAGCTACCCGACCTTTCGTTTTTCATGTGGAATATGTTCATCGCACCGAGTTGCATACCAAGTTGTTGGGCTGCGTCTTCTATTTCACGCCCGCTAAAGCGGCTGCCATTCTTCGCCACTACGTTTACGCTCGCGATCACATCGTATTTCTCAGCGAATTGCTGCAGTTCGCGGCCGCGTTCCAATGCCTGCTCGACTGTCATGGCCAGTCTCGTTCGTCGATTAAGCGCATCGGCAAGCTTTAGGGCCACCTGCAAAAAAGCGTTCAGCTCTGATTCCTCGATTGGACCGTTGCTGTCTGCCATTTGGATTGTCAGCGCGAGGTCGCTGTACTGGGCGTCTTCGCCATCACGCTCAAGCGGTGACCACCGCCCCACTAGATAATGCAGTCCATATAACTGTCGCGGCTTCTCAAGCACGTACTCGTTTTGTTTGTAGACGCCGAGCGCGCTGTCACGCATCACTGGGCCGCGCCCGGGCAGGTGGACAATAAAATCGATCTTGGGATTGGGCCCATGATTCTGGCCGACCGGAAAAAGACCTTCGACATGATTCACGGCCGTGCCCAAATTCAGTGGCATCACCGCTGCCCGCTCCAGCCTTTCCAGCTCGCGGTAGATGGGAGAATCGCGCGTGGTCGTTGATTCCGACACTGAATCGTCGGACTTCAGCGACTTTTTATCGAGATCTGTTGGCAACCTCGGATTGATATCAAGGCGCGGCCGGGCTGACCTCGATCGGTCGCGCGCCCTGTCCGACTTTTGCTTGGTACGCGTGTTTCTGTGTTCGCGCCTTCTGCTCAAGCGCACCTTGTCATAGGTGCTGATGGCGACGGCTGCAATAACAATTGCGCCAATAAGCAACAGCGCATTTTGCAGGTCCATTACTGCACGGCCATTTCCAAGGCCTCATCGATATCGACGGCGACAAGGCGTGAGACGCCGGGCTCCGTCATGGTTACACCGATCAACACCTTAGCGGTTTCCATGCTGATCTTGTTGTGGGTGACGTAAATAAGCTGCGTCTTGTCTGACAGTGTGCGAACTGTTTCACAGTACCGTTCTACGTTTGCATCATCGAGCGGTGCATCCACCTCATCCAGCAGACAAAATGGTGCCGGGTTGAGCTCAAACAGGGCGAACAATAAGGCTACCGCGGTCAACGCCTTCTCACCGCCCGAAAGCAGATGGATAGTACTGTTGCGTTTCCCTGGCGGCCGCGCCATTACCGTGACACCTGTGCTCAAGAGGTCACTTTCCGTAAGCTCGAGGTAGGCATTACCGCCACCAAATAGGCGTGGGAAGAACGACTGAAAGCCGGTGTTTACTTTGTCGAATGTCTCCTTGAATCGCGCACGTGATTCACGATCCATCTTGCGCATGGCATCTTCGAGCGTCGCAAGCGCTTCACACAGGTCTTCGTGTTGCTTGTCGAGATATCCCTTACGTTCAGACTGCTCTTCATACTCCTCGATCGCTACAAGGTTGATGGCACCAAGCCGCTCAATGCGTGTTTGCAGGGCCTCAATGTGTGCATGCCAAGAGTCTTCTGACGCCTCGGCAGGCAGACCATCGATGACATCGCCCAATACAAAGCCGCCCTCGGTAACTTGCTCTGCCAAACTATCGCGCCGCACAACAAGCTCTTGCCGGCTTACGCGCGCCTCCTCATGCGCCTGGCGAATCTCTTGGACTTGGCTCTCCTGCTGGGCGCGCGCCTGCTCCTGTTCGCGCAGACCCGTGTCAAGATCGGCTACTTTCTTGCGCGCTTCGTTTAACCGGCTCTCTACTTCCAGGCGTTTGCTCAGAAATTCTTCCAGGCGCTCTTTAAGCTCCGCTCCCGGGTCACTGTTGTCGGCCACGAGCTTTTCGAGCTCTCCACGCCGTGTCACCAGTTGCTGAAGCTGACCCTCCAGCCGGGTAATACTTTCACGTGTAGACTCAAACGCCGTCTGCATTCCCTGTCGTTCGACTTCCAGACGGTGTACCGCCTCGCGTGCCTCCACCGCCGTCGTGCGCGCTTGTTCAAGCTCTGCTTGTAAGGAATCACGTTTTTCCAGCAACTCCCGGCGACGTCGGTCTTGCGCACCCGTCTGCGTTTCGGCTTCTTGCAAAAGCCGCTGCGCCTCACCGAGTTCATTGCTGTCCCGCTCAAGTTGTGTGCGAACTTCATGCTGCTCTTGATCGAGCTGCTCTGCGCGCGCCTGAAGCTGTACAAGTGTCGCCTCTTTATGTGCTCTTTGTTGATGAAATGCGGTGCGCTCCTGGACCTGTTCGCTCAGCTGCCGACGCGACTGCTCACGCTCCTGCTCCAGTTTTTCTAGCCTTGCCTGAAACGCCGCGCGCTCGCGGCTGATCGCGTCAAGCTTTTCATCAACAACACTCGACTGACTAACAAGCTCCTCGATCTCGCGCTCGCGCGCCAGCATACCACTATGGTGATCTTCACCACTTGCCAGGCTCAACCAGTTGCGACCAACCCAGGTGCCGGCGCGGGTTACAATGGATTCATGCGGGGCGAGATGCGTACGCATTGTCAGTGCCTGGTCTAAGTCATCGCTGACAAAAATCCCGGCTAACAGCGAAGTCAGGTTAGCGTCTGCCTGCACTTTGTCTAACAGCGCAGGTTGGTTGCTGTCTGGACGATCGGAGCCGTCCTCAAGATCTAAGATCGACAACCGCTTTTGGCTCTCGTCGCGCAGATCGCGTGCGAAGCGAGCGAGGTTCTTCACGCATACAGCTGTCAGGTTGTCGCCCAATACGCGTTCAACCGCACGCTCCCAGCCTGGTTCCACCTTCAGTAGACCCGCAAGTCGCGGCGCTTTGTCGAGACCTCTTTGTGTCAACCATTCATGGAGTGCGGTGTCGTCTTTAGACTCAGCCGCGGCCTGTAGCTCCCGCAACGATGTCAGGCGCGCGTTGCATTGGTGCTGCTCGCCACGTAGCGCTTCCAGTTCCTGCAGCGTCTTGGCATCCTGCGCTTGCGCCTCCTTGATTTGCCGTTCGAGATCTTCCAGCTGCTGTTCGCCACGCGCACAGGCCTCATCCAATTGATGGGCCCGGCTCTTTAGCGCATCCAAATCGACTCCCTGCCGTGCGCTCGCGATTTCCTTCGCCTCCTGGACCAAGCGACCTTGTCGCTCCGTAAGCTGTTTCGTATGTTGCTCTAGCTGTTGGATGCGCGCTTGCTGAATCTCCCGCACCGTCGCCGGTTCCGAAGCAACTTCCGCGAATACATTCCAGTCGGCCTGCCAGCCAGTTGTGGCCTGTTCACAGCGCTGCAAGGCCTTGGCCGTCTTGTCTTGCTGTTGCAGCGTGTCATTGAGTCGTGGAGCGCTTTGCTCAAGTCCGTGACTCAGCTCCTCAAGCTTTTGCAGATCTGCCTCTAGATGCCTGCTCGCTTCACCCCACGACTGGTTCACTTGTTCAAACTCGCGCACTCGTTGGTTGTCCGTGTCGCGCGCATGTTGGATGGCCTGTTCGACACTCGCAATCTCCGCGCCAATAGCATAGAACTCTGCCTGCACGCTGTTGAAACTGTCAGCAGCCTGGGTTTGTTCACTGCGAATCTTTTCGATCTTGGCTTCGATGGCGCGTTGCTCAGCGATCGCGCGTTCCAATGTGTTCTCTTGGGCAGCGATCGATCTGTCGGCCTCCTGCACCTGGGCGTCCAAACCACGCCAGCGCAGTGCCAGCCACTGCGCCCGCGTTAGACGTTCCTCCTGCTTCAGCTTTTTATATCGCGCCGCCGCCCGGGACTGTCTGCGCAGTCGTCTCAGCTGGGTTTCCAGCTCGGCGCGGATGTCCTCCACCCTGGCAAGATTCTCACGCGTATGCCGCATACGGTTTTCCGTCTCGCGGCGCCGTTCTCTGTACTTAGAGATCCCCGCCGCCTCCTCGAAGAACACGCGCAGCTCCTCCGGCTTCGCCTCGACGATGCGCGACACCATGTCCTGCTCAATAATGGAATAGGCTCGCGGCCCGAGCCCGGTACCCAAGAACAGATCGGTGATGTCCTTACGTCGACACCGGGTTTTGTTGAGAAAGTACTCTGATCGCCCATCGCGCGAGGCCTCGCGCCGAATCGAGATCTCAGCATAGCGCGCATACTGCCCCGGGGCGCTTGCATCGCTGTTGTCGAACAGCAGCTCCACCGAGGCACGGCCGACCGGCTTGCGCGCGCTAGAACCATTGAAGATGACATCGGCCATCGAATCGCCGCGCAGATGCTTAGCGGAGCTCTCGCCCATCACCCAGCGTATGGCGTCGATGATGTTAGACTTGCCGCAGCCGTTGGGGCCAACGATGCCGATCAGGTTGCCAGAGGCAGGGACCGTGGTGGGGTCGACAAAGGATTTGAATCCGGAAAGCTTTATCGACTTAAGACGCATTAAGCTCCGTATGCGATCTGTGATTTCGCGGCGACGGTTGCGCTACAATTCAAAGTAACATATGGACGACTAAATGCCTACCAACCCCAGCAAAACCCTCGAGACTTTCGAGAATCCGCATCCACAGCGCGATTATATTATCGCCATCGAAATTCCGGAATTCACCTGTCTTTGCCCGCGGACCGGACAGCCCGACTTTGCCACCTTGTACCTGCAGTACGTGCCTGACCAGAAATGCGTCGAGCTGAAGTCCTTGAAGCTGTATATCTGGTCTTACCGCGACGAAGGCGCATTCCACGAGGCCGTCACCAACACCATTTTGAATGATTTGGTGGCCGCGACCAAGCCGCGTTACATGCGGTTGCGTGCCAAGTTTCGGGTCAGGGGTGGGATCTACACGACGGTGATCGCGGAACACCGTAAACCCGGCTGGGTGCCACCGCCGCCGCCACCGGATTATCTGCCACGCTGGCCACAGTCGTCCGTGACCTCAGGTTCACAGGAGCAAGAGCAAGCTGCCACCCCCCAAGCAACGAGGCAAACGACCGCCACCGGGGTCGCCGTTCACAGCCAGTCGGTAGACGAGCCACACCTGCTTGCCGCTGATGACGTGGAGCATATAGAACTCGACGCGCTTTCCGCGCCGCAAACTGAGGCGCAAGCGGTGTCACGCTTGGCGCAAAAACCGTCCGGCACCACGGAGCGGAGTGCACCCGTTTACATCGGCCTCGATCTCGGCACGACGGCGTGCCGTGCGGTCGCGATCGATAAGAATCGTGAAATCATCGCGCAGGCGCAGACGTTGATCCCGGCGCCGCTACGAAACAACGAGCAGGTCACCCAGGATCCGACACAATGGTGGAAGGCAGTCAATGCGAGCATAAGGCAACTGTTGGCGAAGATCGATCGAACTCGGGTCCGTGCGCTAGCTGTGAACGGAACCTCCGGCACCCTGATGTTATGCGACGAACAAGGCCACCCGGTTGCGCCGGCGTTGATGTATAACGATAGTCGCGCACTGGACCAAGCCGACGCAATCGGGCAGCTTGCCGGGCGTGATTGTGGCGCCCAGGGGGCGACCAGCAGCCTCGCTAAGCTCCTGTGGCTGCAAAGCAAAAACATGGACAGAAAGGCCAGGTACGCGCTGCATCAGGCCGATTGGATCGTGGGGCGTCTAGCCGGCTCGTGGGGGCACAGCGATTACAACAATTGCTTGAAACTCGGGTTCGACGTGCAAAGCCTGCAATGGCCTCAGTGGTTCGCCCAACTCAAGGTCAACGAGGGCTTGCTGCCGATCGTACACGCCCCAGGGGAAGAGCTAGGACCCCTGAGCAGCAAGACGGCAGCATCCTTCGGCTTGCCCCCAGACACGCGCGTGGTTGCCGGCACAACCGATGGGGTGGCGGCGTTCCTGTCCGCAGGCACGACGGCGTTGGGTCAGGGCGTCACATCGCTGGGCGCTACCCTGGTGATCAAGCTGCTGTCTGACACTCCGATCTTTTCGCCTGAGCACGGTGTCTACAGTCACCGGTTAGGCAGACGCTGGCTTGCTGGTGGTGCGTCAAATAGCGGTGGCCACGCACTCCTGCAGTATTTTGATACAGCGCAGATGATCGAAATGACACCGCAGCTCAACCCGGAAAACTTTACCGGTCTTAACTACTACCCGCTACCAGAGATCGGCGAACGATTCCCCACAAATGACCCCAAGATGCCACCGAAGCTCGAACCGCTTCCCCCCGATACCGCCACCTTCTTTCAAGCCATGCTTGAAGGCATTGCGCGTATAGAGGCCGAGGGTTACCAGGTGCTTGCCCAACTTGGTGCGCCCGCATTGACGGAAGTACGCACAACCGGCGGTGGCAGCCGGAATCGGGCATGGGAGCGCATACGTGAACGCATGCTTGGCGTGGAAACCAAGCGGGCGCGCCATGGCGTGACGGCTTACGGCACCGCCTTAGTCGCGGCCGGCATCATCGATAAGACGTTCGTGCAACAGCCGCGTACGGGCACCTCCGGTTGAGTCGCTAGCGTGGGCGGCGCTTTCCGCTACTGCGCTCCGGAAGGCGTCTGGCCGCGCAATAACGGCTCGAGCTCCGATAGTGCGCGCTGGTACACATCGCGCTTGAAGTCAATGATTTGCTCGACCGGTGTCCAGTACTCCACCCAACGCCAGTCATCAAATTCCGGCTTCTTGCTGACGTCTAACCGCACGTGGTCCTCGTCGCCAACGAGCCGCAAGAGGAACCAGATCTGCTTCTGCCCCTTGAAGGACCTATTGCGTGAGCGTCGCAGAAACCGCCTCGGTATCTCGTAGCGCAGCCAGTCGCGTGTACGGCCGATTACCTCCACGTCAGATGCACGCAATCCAATCTCTTCCCACAGCTCACGAAAAAGGGCCTGTTCGATCGTCTCATTTGGCTTGACGCCACCCTGCGGGAACTGCCACGCGTCGTGTCCGCAGCGCCGCGCCCATAAGACTTGGTCACGCTGGTTGCACAAGACAACCCCGATATTGGGTCTGTAACCGTCTTCGTCGACCATGTGCAGTCGTGTCACAAATAAACTAGAATTCCCGCAATTTTTCCATGAACCGCGGTAGACGGCAATGTATGGTCTTTTGCTGTCCACAGCCGACCGGCGTACCTTAGGTTAACCGAAACGTTGAGTCTCGCCATCTTCGACCTCGATAAGACACTGCTCAATGGCGATAGCGATCACGCCTGGGGACAATTCCTTGTAGAGCGACAGTTAGTCGACGGCGACCACTATAAGCGAGAGAACGACCGCTTCTACCAGGCGTATCAGGCCGGTACCCTCGATATCCATGATTATCTCGCCTTCGCACTGCGCCCGCTTGCCGAGCATGATCGCGCGACGCTGGACGAGTGGCATCGAGAGTTCATGCGCTCCACAGTTTTGCCAATGATCACGCCGGCTGCACACAAGCTCATCGAGAAGCACCGCAGAGCCGGCGCTGTATTGATAATCATTACGTCAACAAACGACTTCATTACGAAGCCTATCGCACGCGAACTCAATGTGGAGAATCTGATCGCCACTGAGGCTGAAGTGGTAGACGGGCGTTTCACCGGCCGGGTCGTCGGCACGCCCTGCTACCGCGAGGGAAAAGTCGAGCGGCTGCGCACGTGGCTGGCGGGACATGGACTGACACTCGCCGACAGTTGGTTTTACAGCGATTCGCATAACGACCTGCCCCTGTTCGAGCTCGTCGATCATCCGGTGACGGTCAACCCTGACGACGAGTTGCGAGAGCAGGCACAGTCCCGGGGTTGGCCAATCATAAATCTCCCCTGAGGCCTGCTCGATGGTACGCGCCTCCCATCTGACAATACTGTTGGCTTTGGCCGCGCTGCTGAGTGTAGGGTTCGCCCTGTCTGTTGGCAGCGTGGATGTGACTTGGGGGGAATTCCGGCAAGCGTTTATAGAACGCGACGGTGGTATCGGTAGTACGGTGGTCATGGAACTACGGTTGCCGCGTGCCCTTTGCGCATTTGCAGTTGGCGGCCTGCTGGTGTTATCAGGCGCCTTGCTCCAAGTACTGCTGCGCAATCCGCTCGCCGACCCGTATATTCTTAGCGCCTGGATCCTCGGCAATGCAGTCGCCGGCCGCCTGCTGTCTACACTTCTAGTATTCAGTCTCAGCCGACTCGAAGGCGCCTGGACACAAACGCGACTGCTGTTGACGGGAGTGGTGGTGGCCGCCGGCTCGGGTGCCCTTATTAGTTTCGTTCTCGTCATTTCGCCCGAAGGTAATCTGCACAATGCCGTTACGGTAAACTGTCAACTATACTCGACGCGGAAACGTTAGGACGACTCTATGGCTGCGCGATACGCCACATCGATGCCGCGGAAGGCACATTTTACTTGCCGGCATAGAAACTATACCAACAAGACATCTGACAAGCGATGAGAGACATACAATATCCAGGACGATCTGTCGTGATGAGCACGCGCGGCATGGTGGCCACCAGCCAGCCCATAGCGACACAAACAGGTTTGAATGTGTTGCAAGCAGGCGGCAACGCCATGGACGCGGCTGTGGCCGCAAGCGCGACGCTGTGTGTGACAGAACCGCAGTCAACCGGAATCGGCGGCGATTGTTTCCTGTTATACCACGAAGCCAGGTCCGGCAAACTCTACGGGCTCAACGGCAGCGGCCGTGCACCGGCACGCGCGACACTGGAAGAACTGCGGCGCCGTGGTCATAAGACAATGCCGGAGTACGGCATACTTGCGGTGACGGTTCCAGGCGCCATCGATGCTTGGCAGACCGCGCTGCAGCGGTTTGGCACTGTGACCCTAAAGGAAGCATTGCAACCGGCGATCGCTTATGCTGAAGACGGCTATGCGGTTTCTCCGGTGGTGGCCAAGGTGTGGAAACAGTATGAGCCGCTACTCAGCACTTGCGAGGATACGCGGCGCACGTTGCTGGTGAACGGACGCGCGCCTTTGGCGGGCACGCTGCACCATCAGCCCAACCTGGCGAAGTCGCTACGCAAAATCGCCGCGGGCGGCCGTGATGCCTTTTATAGAGGCGAAATCGCTGAGGCAATTGTTCGATTCAACACAGCGAACGATGGCCTGTTGGAGCTTGAAGATTTTGCCTCGCACCGTTCCGATTGGGTCGAGCCTATTTGCACCGGCTATCGCGGGCTGTGCGTTTACGAAATTCCCCCGAACAGTCAAGGCATCGCCGTGTTGATGATGCTTAATATGTTCGAAAACACGCGCCTAGGTGAAATGCAACACCTCGGTGCCGACCACATTCACGCTGTCACGGAGGCGTTTAAGCTCGCCATCGCCGAGCGAGACCGGTTTGTGTCTGACCCCGATTTCAGTGAGATCCCGATGGCGGCGATGTTGTCTGAGGAGTTCGCGAAAAAGCAGTGGTCGCGCATCGATCCCGCCCGCACATTGAACCATCCGGTAGCCTCTGGCTTGCCCGATCACCGGGACACCATTTACCTCACGGTGGTGGATGAGCAACGTAATGTGGTGTCGTTTATCAATAGCCTCTACCACCCATGGGGAAGTTGCATGGTTGCCGGCGACACCGGCATCATGTTGCAGAATCGCGGGGGCGGCTTCAATCTGATCGAGGGGCATGCAAACTGTATCGCGCCCGGTAAGCGGCCTATGCACACCATTATTCCGGCAATGGCATACCGCAGCAATCAGCCGGTGCTTTCGTTCGGCGTCATGGGTGGCGAGTACCAGGCGATGGGCCACAGCTATGTACTCACCAATTGGCTTGACTTTGACCTGGATCTTCAGGAGGCCGTTGACGCGCCTCGCTTTCTACCCGCCGAGGGCGTGCTCACCGTCGAAAGAGCCATATCTACGACAACGCGAAGCGAGTTAGAACGTCGTGGTCACAAGGTACTGGAAGCCGGGAAGCCGTTTGGTGGCGGTCAGTGTATCTATATCGACTGGGACAACGGCGTGTTGCAGGCCGCATCCGACCCGCGCAAGGACGGTTGCGCGCTTGGCTACTGAAAAACGCTGCATCAGCTGGGCTCTTCCGAGGCCCCGATCCACGCGTACTCAGCTAGTACTCGCTTCAGCGCCGTTCACGAACTATCGGCAAGCATGACCCAACTAACGCAAGTGGACGCATTGCAAGTTGCCATCGGCGGGCTCGGCACTGTCGGCACAGCAGTGGCGAGACGATTGGATCAGGGCATTGAAAGCTTAACACTTGCGGCCGTGTCGGCGCGCGATCGCGCGCGTGCGGCAGAACGGATGCGTGACTACCGGCACAAGGTGCCGGTGCTGCCGCTGGCGGAGCTTGCAGGCGGCGCCGACGTGATCGTGGAGTGTGCGCCGGCAGCCGTGTTCTCAGAAGTCGCCGAACCGGCCGTTAAAGCTGGGCGCATATTCGTGCCGATTAGTGTCGGTGCACTGCTGTCAAATTGGCATATCGTTAAGCTTGCCAGAACACACGGTGCGCGCATCATCGTGCCGACCGGGGCACTGCTTGGTCTCGACGCCGTGCGTGCCGCCGCCGAAGGCCGCATCGATGGTGTACGTATGGTGACCCGTAAGCCGCCACGTGCGCTCGCCGGTTCTCCCTATATCGAAGAACATGCGATTGGCCTCGATAATGTCGATAAGCCGTTGAAAGTGTTTGAGGGCACGGCACGCGAAGGTGCGGAGGGCTTTCCGGCCAATGTCAACGTTGCAGCCGCTCTTGGGCTCGCTGGCGTCGGTCCGGATCGTACACGACTCGAGATCTGGGCTGATCCCACAGTTACGCGAAACACGCACCATATTATTGTTGAAGCGGATAGCGCGCGGTTCGAACTTAATATCGAGAACGTACCGTCAGACGAGAACCCGCGTACCGGCAAGATCGTGGCGCTTAGCATCATCGCTGCCCTGAGACGCCTCGTGGACCCGATTAGCATCGGGACCTGATGTCTTAGCTTGCCAGCACGCGCTCGCTGGAGGCCTACTGTCCTACCCAGACGAGACAAACACCAAACGCTAGTCAAATCCGTGCGCTTCGTCTAGCATACCGTATCTCGTATACCAGCAAGCCTGGGGCTTTTGCGAGCGTTTATTTCACTCACGTGATTTGACGGCTATCGACAAAACCGTCACATGCATCAACTCAGCATAACTTCAATAACGTTAGCCAGGAGGTTGGAAATGAAAAATCATATGTTTCTGAAGGCTGCTTTGGCGGCAGCCACCATTATCTTCTCACCAATGGCGTTTTCAGCCGCGAAAATACCTTGTAGCACCGCCAAACTGATCGTCCCGTGGAAGGCCGGTGGTGGTACCGATATTATCTTTCGCGTTGTCGCGGAAGCGATTAACAAAAGCGGTACCAAGCCGCAGATACAGGTCGTCAACATCAGCGGTCAAGGTGGCAACAAGGGCGCAAAGGAAGCGCGTAAAGCGAAGGCCGACGGCTGTACGCTCTTTGCGATTCACCAGAGTGCGATGACGAGTTACCTGAACGGCCGCGTCGATTTTACGTGGGATGCATTCGAGCCGGTCGCGCTCGTAACTCACACGCCAGCGATCATTGGCGCTGCAAAGGCCGTGCCTTTTGATGACGTTACGGGGCTGATTGCGGAGGCTAAGAACAAGCCGGGCGAGATACTGGCCGGTGGCACACTCGGTTCGACAAGCCATTTTACCATGCTGCTCTTGGAGGAGGCGGCTGGTATCAACTTCAAGCACATCTCCTACGACGGCACGCGGGAGCGCATGACTGCACTGCTCGCCAATAATATCCAAATCGGGGAAATCAATGTCACCGCCGCGCAGAAATACATCAAAGGCGGTGATCTCAAAGCCCTGGGGATTGCCACCCCGAAGCGCGATCCGCGAGTTCCTAATGTCAAGACCTTGAAGGAACAGGGTATCGACCTCCTGTTCGGTGTGGATCGCGGCGTTGTACTGCCCAAGGGCACATCCAAGGACGTCATCGAGCACTATGAAAAAGTTATTGCTAAAGCCATGGCAGATCCTGACGTTAAGCGCCAGCTCGAGGCCAAGGGTAGCTCGGTCAAGTATCTTGGCCGCAAAGACTACGGGCGCCAGATGGCCAATACCTTCGATACCTTGAAAAAGACCGCGATCAAGATCGGTCTCTACAAGCCGTAAGACTCGCGCGTTCTGCTAATCGGTCAACTAAAATGGGCGGCCCACCCTCGGGTGGGCCGCCGATTATTAGTGGCCCAAAAGTCATGATAGGAAAACGTGAGCCAACTTAATAAGGACACGCTGGTCGCTATTTTTCTTTTGCTGTTCTGCGGGGTCTTTTTCGCGGCCAGCTTTGACATTCGTGAAACGATTTATGGCACGCTCGGCTCGGAGGTGTGGCCGCGCGTTATTCTCACACTACTATCGTTGCTAAGCCTCGGATACCTCGTTCAGTCCGTACGCCAAGGGAAAGTGGAAGGCGAGCGACAAACACCCGGATTCAAAACCTGGCTTCTTACCTATCGCAATGCGCTTTGGTGCTTTTTCTGGTTTGCGTTGTTCCTTTTAACTTTACCCTATCTTGGCATGCTTATCGGCGGGAGCTTATTCGTCTACGCGACGCTTGCCACGCTTGGCGAACGCAGCTTGCACGCGCAGGCGCTGCACCTAGCGGTGGCGGTCGTATCTGTAGGTCTGATGTGGGCACTCTTTACTTATGGCCTCAATGTCTTCCTTCCCGAAGGTGAGCTGCTCTCCATACACTAACTAAGACTGGATCGGATCCGTCGATATATAAGCAATGAACGTTATTGCCCTTTCTGCTTAAACTACTCAACGCAAGGGCGCTAAGACGCAAAGACCTTTGAATCAATAACTTTCCGGGAATTAAAAACTTTGCGTCCTTTGCGTCTTTGCGTTGGGCTGTTTTTCGAAAGGCGGGTTACTAGGGTCGAACAGTGATTCTGGAAAATGTAATAGCAGCGACCGACGCCGTCTTCGAGTTGAAGACCATCGGGCTCATGATAGTCGGCGTTGCCGCCGGCCTGATCACCGGTGCTATCCCGGGTTTCACCATTACGATGGCGGTCGTGCTGACGCTTCCTTTCACGTTCGGAATGAGTGCGACGCAGGGGCTGGCAACCATGATCGGGGTTTTGGTCGGCGGCCTCTCAGGCGGTCTGATGGCAGGGATGTTGACGGGCATTCCCGGTACACCATCTTCTGTTGCGACCACCTTCGACGGCTTTCCCATGGCGCGTAAGGGCCGACCGGGGCTCGCTTTGGGTATCGGTGTGTGGTCGTCATTCTTCGGTGGGATCATTAGTGGCTGCGTACTCGTAACCCTTGCACCGCAGCTCGCGCGGATCGGTCTTGAGTTCGGGCCTTGGGACTACTTCATGTTGGTGATGTTCGCACTCACCATCACCGCCAGCCTCTCCGGGAAAGCGTTGCTAAAGGGCATCATCGCAGGCGCGCTTGGCTTGCTTGCCTCGACGATTGGCGAGGACGAGGTCAATGGGGTGGCGCGGTTTACGTTCGGAGTAGACGCGTTCGAACAGGGTTTCGATTTTCTGCCCGTACTAGTCGGCCTGTTCGCCTTTAGTCAGCTACTAAGCGACGTGCAAGATGCTGATAAGGCGCGCAAGCCCTTGATGCCTAAGGGAGCCAAAGCAGTAAGGATCGAGCATCACCGCGCTATCGGTGAGGTCCTACGGCGTTGGGCAGTACTGGTGCGCTCGGCGTTGATAGGTGTTTTCACTGGCATACTGCCCGGGGCGGGCGGCTCGGTTGCGAATATTCTCGCCTACGATCAGGCGAAGAAGTTTTCAAAGTATCCTGAAAAGTTCGGTTCTGGCATTCCCGATGGCGTCATCGCGCCCGAATCATCTAACAATGCGGTCGAAGGCGGTGCGCTGTGTACGCTGATGGCGTTGGGAATCCCGGGGGATGTAACGGCGGCGGTGATGCTGGGTGCGCTGCTGATTCATGACATCGTGCCGAGCCCATCTTTTATGGGTGACGAGCCCGTGCTCGCCTATTCGATCTTCATCGCTTTCTTCTTTGCGCACTTCATCATGATCACCTTACAGGCACTCTGCCTGCGCGTCTTTGTCAGGGTCACTCGTATACCGATGTACATCTTAGCATCGGTGATCCTGGTTTATTGCGCAATCGGTGTGTTCGCATTGAATAACATTGAGTTCGATCTTTGGGTATTGTTCCTATTTGGCGTAATCGGCTATTCGTTGCGCCTGTTCGGCTTTCCACTGGCGCCAATGATCCTCGGCGTCGTGTTGGGCGACATCGCTGAACTTAATCTGAACCGTGCCTGGTCTATCAGCAATGATCTGACACTGTTCTTCACTCGGCCCTGGTCGGCATTCTTTCTAATCTTGGCAACGTTCTCGACCGTGTTTCCGTTGTACCAGCGTGACCGCGGAAGGAAAAAGTGGACGCTGTTTTATCCCGGTCTGTTTTCGATTGCGATTGCCGGACCGCTCTTCTTCATGGGCGGGTCAGTGCGCCCCGCGATCGCAACCCTGCTCATCGTTTTGGGCGCCTACCTACTGTGGCGACAGTACCGCGCTGGCTGGCGCGTTGAGGCCTAGCTTCTTGCCAGCGTTTGCTATCGGGGACAACGCACGCCCCACCCATTGATTATCTTAATACTGAATATTGAAATAATTGCTTTGCTGACGATCCAAGTCTCTTAATAAGATGTCGTTGTTGCGTGTTTTTGCTGTTAGGGGGCCATCATGAAAGTATGTATTGTGGGCGCTGGCGCGATCGGTGGAATGCTTGGCGTTAGATTGGCACTCTCTGGAGAGGGGGTAACGCTCGTCGCGCGGGGTGCCCACCTCGAGGCGATCAAGAAAAATGGCCTCAAGCTCATCATGCAGGACGGTACCGAATGTGTTACGCGCGACGCCAAAGCTACCGATAGCCTGCAAAAAGCCGGTCCCCAGGATGTGGTCATTCTGGCGGTGAAGGCCCATCAAATCGAGCCCATAGCGCCGGCTCTGCGCGCGCTGTTTAAGCCTGACACGATCGTTGTCACGACCCAGAACGGAATCCCCTGGTGGTACTTCCAAAGATACGGCGGTGAGTTCGATAACTACCAGATCAAAACGGTGGACCCCAATGGGACCATCGCTGCCAACATTGAACCGGATCGGATCATCGGCTGCATTGCTTATCCCGCCGCCAAAATATCAGCGCCAGGCGTCATTCGTCATATCGAGGGAAATCGCTTCCCCATCGGCGAACTCGACGGCTCGGAATCCGAGCACGCCAAGATGATCTCCCACATGTTCATCAAAGCTGGCTTTAAGTCGCCCATCCTGCCTGACATTCGCTCTGAACTTTGGCTCAAGGCATGGGGGAACTTGACGTTTAACCCAATCAGCGCACTCACGCACTCGACGCTAGTGGATATCTGTCAGTATCCGCTCACGAGACATCTAGCCGAGATGATGATGAGCGAGGCGCAAATGATCGCCAACAAACTTGGTGTAACCTTCCGCGTGCCTCTGGAGAAACGCATTACTGGTGCGGAGAAAGTGGGCAAACACAAGACCTCCATGCTGCAAGATGTGGAGGCCGGTAAGCTCCTGGAATCTGACGCTTTGCTCGGGGCGGTGGTGGAATTGGGTGAGCTTACGCATACGCCGACCCCTTACATGGACGCGCTATATGCCTGCGTCAAACTGCTCGCTAAGACCATCGACGAGGAAAGCATTTTTATCAAGGCCCAATCGTTTTGTGCGGATCCTACGCCAGCAGCGCTTTCACGCGTTGCACAGGCAGGTTAGCAAAAACTTGCTACTTGTTACTTGACACTCGCCGTATGATATCTTGGTACTTCAAACTTGCTAGTTGATATTTGTCGCTAAGAGTTGAATTAGTGTGCCATTAAGATCGGAATTTGGGCGGTGGCAACGACGTGGCGCGTTACGCCACCAAATAACAACTGGCGTGCGCGAGTATGACTATAGCCACCGATCACCAATAAATCTGCTTTGAGTTCCCGGACTTCATGCAATAGTGTTTCGCCGACCGAACGCGAACCCACATCGAACTCCCGCACCGATGCTGTAATGCCATGCCAGGCGAGATGCTGCACCAATTCCTTCGCGCTCTGCTTCCTTTTTTCAGACGTGAGTACGGTAACCGCATCCGCGGTCGCTAGACAGGGCATTGCCGCGGCGATCGCCCGCACAGCTTCGGAGCTGGCGTTCCAACCGATAGCAATATTGCTAGCGGCACAGGTTTGCGACTCTGGCGGCACAATGAGAACTGGTTGGCCGGTTTCCAACAGCGCGGTTTCCAGTATCTTCGGGGACGGAGATGCTTTGGTCGGTCGGGCTACAACGATCAGATCAGAAAAGAGCGCATGATGCACTAGCGCTTCACTTTCGTGCCCAACCTCCTCACGCCACGCGGCAGACACACCGTCCGGAGAGGGGGGACCTTGGACAATGGGAATGTTGTGTTGGGCGCAAAACTTTTCAAACAGCGCATGAGCCTTATTCGCTTGTTCAACACTGCTGCGCTCAGCGGCCTTGATGATGGACTCTCGCATACTGCTTGACAGCAGAGTGCCGTAAGGGACGGCATCGCGTGGGCTGGCGCGAACGTACAACACCTCCAAGTGCGCACCGAAACGCTGGGCTGCCGCCAACCCCGTGTCCAGCACGGCCTGGCTAGGTTCGTTACTGCCCAGTGGTACCAATATTTTCTTTATTGACATAGCAGAAATCTATCACGACATATGGTCCGCGTGATTGACATGTGTCAATGCGCTGCCAATCTGGAGAACCGCTTGCGACCCGATCATCGTTAGTCTGGCGGGTTTCTCCTAGGCTCGCAGCTTCGAGACTGCAGGCATGAGATTGTAATGACTGGCCTACAAGTCAGAATAGTCCTTCGATCTGGCCCGCGTCGTTGATGTAAATATTGTTCGCGGCAGGTGCCCGCGGCAGACCGGGCATGGTCATGATCTCGCCGCAGATCACGACCAGAAACTCTGCCCCTGCGGAGAGCCGTACCTCGCGGATGGGCACCATATACCCCGTAGGTGCACCCTTGATGCTCGGATCGGCAGAAAAGCTGTACTGGGTTTTCGCCATGCAGATAGGGAAGTGGCCGTAGCCTGCGTCTTGCAGCTGTTTGAACTGGCTACGCACCTTCTGGTCCGCGATGATATCGTCAGCCCCGTAGAGGTGGGTGGCGATGGTCTTGGCTTTCTCCCATAGAGGCACGTCATCGTCGTAGAGGGTCACGAACTGGTCGGTCCCTCCTTCCACCAACTTGACGACATGTTGGGCCAGCGCTTCGGTACCGGCACTGCCTTCAGCCCAATGCGTGCACTCGACGGCCTCGGCGCTGTGCTCCCGGGAGACTTCCTGGATGACCTTTATCTCACCATCGGTGTCAGCACTAAAGCGGTTGATAGCGACCACTACCGGGGTGCCGAACTGCTTGACGTTGCGCACGTGACGGGCGAGGTTGCTGCAACCTTTCCGCACCGCGTCGATGTTTTCTTTACCCAGGTCCTCTTTACGCACACCACCGTGCATCTTAAGCGCCCGCACGGTTGCGACGATGACCGCGGCGTTAGGCTTGAGCCCTGCCTTGCGGCACTTGATGTCAAAGAATTTTTCCGCGCCCAGGTCGGCGCCAAAACCCGCTTCGGTTACCACATAGGGCACGAGTTTGAGCGCTGTCTTGGTAGCAATCACCGAATTACAGCCGTGAGCAATGTTGGCAAACGGACCACCGTGGATGAACGCGGCATTGTTCTCCAGCGTCTGAACAAGATTTGGCATTAGTGCGTCCTTCAGAAGCACGCTCATAGAACCGGAGGCCTTGAGGTCACGTGCGCAGACCGCTTTTCGGTCGCGCGTGTGAGCAACGATTATGTTACCCAGACGTTTCTCGAGATCCGCGAGATCCGTCGCCAGGCAAAAGATTGCCATCACCTCGGAAGCCACTGTGATGTCGAAACCATCTTCTCGGGGATAGCCGTTGCCGATCCCGCCCAACGCAACAACGACGCTGCGCAACGCACGTTCGTTTAGGTCCACTACGCGGCGCCAGCTAATGCGCCGTGGGTCAATGCCCAACTCATTGCCCCAATAAACGTGGTTGTCCACCATGGCCGAGAGCAGGTTGTGGGCAGTGCCGATGGCATGAAGATCCCCGGTGAAGTGCAGGTTGATGTCCTCCATCGGCACCACTTGCGCGTAGCCACCGCCGGCGGCGCCGCCCTTCACGCCGAAACAAGGGCCGAGGCTCGGCTCGCGCAGGCATATCATGGCCTGCTTGCCGATGCGATTGAGCGCATCGCCCAAGCCGACAGACGTGGTGGTCTTGCCCTCCCCCGCCGGCGTGGGTGTGATAGCCGTCACCAGGATCAGTTTGCCGTCGGGTCGGTCCTGGATCGAATTGATAAAGTCGAAACTCACCTTTGCCTTCGTGTATCCGTAGGGAAGCAGTGCATCAGCGGGAATCGACAAACCCTCACCTATCTCGGTGATGGGCTTCATATTCGCTGTCCGCGCAATTTCAATATCGCTCTTGGGAACAGTGCTTGAAGTCATGGATGCGTAAATCCTCAGGTGTGTTGTTATGAACCCAGGCGAGCACTGTCGCCGAGCGCGGTTACCGTCGCAAACTCACCGGCTGCGATTTTCTTTTTTTCCCCTTCCGGTCGAACCCGTTTCACGTGTATTTGTCCACCCTTGGCGCCGACGTGAAAGCCTGCGTCGCTCACGTTGGAAATCTCACCGGGCGTGCCCCCAACCCCAGAAAGCTTGGCGCAGTCAAAAATGTCCAGTCTCTTTCCCTCGAAAGTAGTCCAGGCACCGGGTTGCGGGTTGGATCCGCGGATTAAGTTATAGACTTGGTCTACCGGTTTACCCCAATCGATCTCCACATCGGACTTCTTACACCAGCTTTCGTAGGTGGCCTGGGAGTTATCCTGCACGATCTTGGGCGCCCTGCCCTCACGAACAAGGTCTACGGCCTCCATCATAGCCTCTACCCCTAGTGGGAACAGCTCGTCAAAATACACGCTGCCAAGGGTGTCGTCTTCACTAATCTCGACTTCTTTCTGCAACAGTATAGGGCCGGTGTCCAGATCCTTGTCTGGCCAGAAGATGCTCAAGCCGGTCTTTTTCTCGCCCTGTATGATAGGCCAGTTGATCGAACTGGGACCACGATGTTTGGGTAATAGTGACGGATGGTATTGGATAGTACCGCGGGTTGGAATGTTGAGTACTTCCTCGGGCACCAACAGTACAACATACGCCATCACGCCGAGATCGGGCTTGAGTGACGCCATCTGGTCCCAGACCTCTTTTTTCTTAAATGAAGCCGGCTGGAACACGGGAATATCTTTGGAAAGCGCGTACTCTTTTAGCGGGTCCGGCTTTTGCCCTTCTTTGTCGGGCGCGCAATAGACGCCTACTACATTTTCTGCACGCTCAAGCAACGCTTCCAGCACGGCCTTTCCGAAGACCTGCTGCCCATTCACGATGATTCGCATACCTCCCTCCCCTCAAGTCGTTAATGTGGCGCGCACACCTTAGATAGCACCGTGTTCGCGCGCCGTTGCGATCTGCTCCTCGCTATAACCGACAACTTCCTTCAAGATCTCTTCAGTATGCTCACCGAGTAGCGGCGACGTCTTCACCTCCACCGGCGAATCGGAAAGTTTAATCGGACAACCGATCGTCTTGAACACACCCCGTTCGGGGTGCTCGACCTCGACCACGGTCTGGCGTGCAGCGAGCGACTCGTCATTCAGCAGCTCCTTCATGTCAAGGATCGGACCGCAGGGAATGTGATGCTCGTTGAGGATCTCCATCACTTCGTACTTGGTGTGCTTCTTGGTCCACTCCTCGATGATCCCGAAGCACTCATCGAGATGTGCAAGGCGGGTCGCCGGCGTGGCGTAATCGTGTTCCTCAATCAGCTCCTCGCGCCCGACCAGTTTCATCAAGGGTGCCCAGCCCTGAGGTTGGATGATGACGTAAATATAGTCATTCGGGCCGCCGGGCTTACACCTGAGCGCACTGCCAGGTTGACCACCGCCAGATGCGTTGCCGGAGCGCGGCACCACTTCGTTGAAGCTCTTGTTTGGGTATTCACGCAAGGGGCCGTGGGCGAGCCGTTGCTGGTCGCGCATCTTGACCCGGCACAGGTTCAGCACCGCGTCCTGCATAGCCACCTCCACCCGTTGACCGTGTCCTGTCTTTTCCCGTTGAAGCAGCGCGGCAAGGATACCAGCAAGCAAATGAATCCCAGTCCCTGAATCGCCGATCTGTGCACCGGTGCTGGTCGGGGGACCGTCTTCGGAACCGGTGGTGCTCATCGCGCCCCCTGTGGCCTGGGCGACGGTCTCGTACGCCTTGCATTTTTCGTACGGCCCGGGACCAAACCCCTTACCGGAGGCATAGATGATGCGCGGATTGATCTCCCGAACAACCTCCCAACTAAATCCCTGGCGATCAAGCGCACCGGGGGCAAAGTTTTCCACCAACACGTCACAGGTCTCGATGAGCTTGCGAAAGATCTCCTTACCATAGTCATTCTTGGTATTGAGGGTGATGCTGCGCTTGTTGCAGTTGAGCATGGTGAAATAAAGGCTATCGACATCCGCCACGTCGGCGAGCTGCCCACGGGTGATGTCGCCCCGGCCGGGTAACTCGACCTTGATCACGTCGGCGCCGAGCCACGCCAGAATCTGGGTACAAGAAGGGCCCAATTGGACGTGGGTCATGTCGAGAATGCGGATACCATCCAATGCTTTTGCCATGCTAGTCCTCGTCGCTAAGAAGTATCACGGTAAAACGAACGGAGCCGACGGGCGGCTCCGTTCAAAAGCCCGCTATTGTCTTCACTTGTACATGGTCTGGTTTCTCGTACCCGGCGCCCAGACATCGATGTCGACCCAGATATTGACCAACGCCGGCTTGCCAGACGCCACGGCCTCACGTGCTCGCTCCAACGCCGGGCGGATCTGACTAGGTTCGCGGACTTCCTCGCCATGCCCACCGAGGATCTCAGCAAACTTGCCGAACGGCACATCGCCGAGGATGTTGCCAATGTCACCGCGCTCCTTACCGTACTTCATGATCTGGCCGCAACGAATCTGGTTCATCGCTGAGTTGTTGCCGACTACACCCAGGAACGGCAGCTTGAACCGGACTGCGGTCTCGAAATCCCAGCCGGTCATCGCCAACGCGCCGTCGCCAAAGTAACACAGTACTTCCTTCTCCGGATGGGCGAACTTTGCTGCCATCGCGAACGGTGTGCCGACGCCAAGAGTACCGAGCGGCCCCGGATCCATCCAGTGGCCAGGCGAACGCGGCTGCACCGCTTGCGCGGTGATAGTCACGACGTCGCCGCCGTCACCGATGTAGATGGTGTCCTCGGTCAGGAGCTCGTTAAGCTCGTAAGCTACTCGATAAGGATTGATCGGTACCGCATCTGACTTGAACTCCGGCAGTAGTTTTTCGTAGCGCTTCGCCTCTTCCGCCCTGAGTTCCGCCATCCAGGCCTCGCGCTTCCTCGCACCGCTGTCCGTGCGCCCTGTCGTAGCATCAGTGACAGCCTTTAGGATCCGCCCGACGTCGCCGACTAGTCCTAACGAGATGTCGCGATTCTTCCCAACCGTCCGGTAATCCATATCGATCTGGACCACCGTCGCATCGGCGCGGAGCCGCTTGCCATAACCCATGCGGAAGTCAAACGGCGTGCCGACGATGACAATCACGTCGGCCTTATCGAATGCGAGGCGACGGGTACGGTGGAAATGATGTGGATCCCCGGGCGCAAACGTGCCGCGCCCGGCCCCGTTCATGTATGCGGGAATGTTGAGCGTGCGCGCAAACTCGAGCGCGGCGTCGGTCGCACGGCAGGTCCATACCTGGGTACCGAACAACACGCACGGCCGCTTGGATTTCACCAGCACGTCAGCCAATCGCTCGATGTCGTCTGGGTCCGCGAGCACCTTGGTCGACGCGCGATAGCGGCCGGCCGCGGGAATCCGGGCCTTGCTCAAGTCGACTCTGGCATCAAGCACATCACGCGGGATCTCGAGGAACGTCGGGCCCGGTGCGCCATTGAAGCATTCACGAAACGCCATGCTCACCATGTCTGCGACTCGCTCAGTAGAAGGAACGGTCGCGGCAAACTTGGTGATGGGTTGCATCATGTCGACATGGGGCAGGTCTTGCAGCGAACCCATCTTGTGCTGGCTAAGGGCCCCCTGCCCACCGATCAGAAGAAACGGGCTCTCCGCGCGAAACGCGTTGGCGACGCCCGTCATGGCGTCGGTCGTCCCCGGCCCGGCAGTGACCACAGCGCACCCCGGCTTGCCCGTCATGCGCGCATAGCCGTCCGCGGCGTGTGCCGCCACTTGTTCATGCCGCACATCGATAATCTTGATCCCCTCGTCAATGCAGCCGTCATAGATGTCGATAATGTGACCGCCGCAGAGGGTGAAGATGACATCGATGCCCTCGTTCTTTAACGCCTTGGCAACGAGGTGCCCGCCGGAAATCTTCTCTGCCTGCACCTCAGTGGTCTCGGTTTTCTTGGCCGCTTCTGCCATGGTTTTCCTCCAAATTCCAGAATGAGTTCAAGAATCGCTTCGCTAATCTTGAAAGCACTAGTCCAAGTAGTTGACGTTTTTCTCGACGTGGGCTGCGAGATCCAGCGTATGCTGACGCACAAGCCGTTCCGCCAGCTCCGTGTCCCGTGCTTCAAGTGCCTCAATAATGTTCATGTGATCGATTATTGAGCGCGTGGCACGGTTGTCTTCGGAGATCGTTCGCATGCGGATCCAACGCATGTGAATAAACAGGTTCTCCGCCAACTGATTCAAAAGGTCGCAATGAGCTATGTTCAGTATGGCTTGATGAAAACGAATATTCGCTTCCGAATATTCATCGATCTTCGCCTGCACTTGGTTGTCTTCAAACGTGGCAAACATCTTGCGCAGCGTGGCGATCTCTTCATCGCTCGCCTGCAGTGTAATCAGGCGCGCCGCCATGCTTTCCAGGGCGGCCCATACCGTGATCATCTCCAGGATTTCCTTCTTCGTCTTGCGAACGACAAACACGCCCTTTCTCGGAACCGTGCGAACGAAGCCTTCCTGTTCCAGGCGGGCAATCGCCTCCCTTATCGGAGTTCTGCTTACACCCAGATCTTTGGAGAGTTGGCGCTTATCTAACCTGGGTTCCTCGGAGTGCGCATACACGTTCACGGACACAATCGCTTGCTTTAGGGCATCGTAGATCTTGTCCTTCAAGACAAAGTCAACGTCTACGGGCTGTACATCTAACTTTGCGGTCGCCATCGGCTAACCCTCCCGTGCGCTTACTAAGCTCGCACACTAAGGCATAGAAGCGAACAATGTATCTAGTATACAGTATACTAAACCTATGCTTAGGTGCAAATCGAAACCCCAGATCGGGCAAGCTCGGAGGTGTGCGAGTACGCGTCGGCGTTCACTCTGCCTGGCGAATTCGCGTTGATTCAACCAGTTACGACAACTAGTGGGCTCTCTTCGAGTGAGTTCCACCGACAGATTTGCGAGCTGACACAATTACGGATCACACGAGTCCCGATCCACTCGTCAATGCGAGCCATCGCGCGCATCCAAGACCCCCTCGTCGTCCCGCAGGTCCTGGAACACCTGGGGCTTTGGGAGCCCGGCCAACCGATCCATGCGGCGCGCCTGTCTGGCCAAGCACTACGCTGCCTTTGACTACATCCCATGCCCCGTCATCGCCAAAAGGCGGAGTAGACGACACGGCTCGCCCGGTCTCGACCTCGCCGGGTGCCACCCACTCCTCTGTGTGCAGACTACGGCCCTTGCAGCCCCGCACTCGCAGCCCCTTCCGCTGTCCCAACCCGGGATCACGGCCGCACCGGAGGCTCTCTGTTGTGCGGATCGGGTGTCATGTCAAAAGCAAGTCCCTAACCGTCAGGACGACAAACGCTTGCGGCCGCGGACCGACGTTCAGGCTCTGCTTTTTGTGAGCCCGCTTACGCAGGACATCGGTTGGTTGCCGCAAAGCACTTTGAATTGGTATGCTGTGGTCTCCCATTCTGCGGCCCACGCCAGAGGAGGGATGTCAATGAGCACCGGTTCCGTAGAGGTCGTGTATCGCGGCATTTTTCAAAAGACTTTAGCCAAGAACATCTGCCGCGGGATCGTCTTTGCCGCCAAAAAAGAGGGCAAGATCGGTATCGCGTTCGGGCGCTACAGTGACTCACCCGAACGTAACGGCATCCCCGCCAAACAGTTCGCCGTAGTTGCTGATACCGAAGAGGAGATGGAAGAGCACCTGTCGAAGTACGAGCCCGACAACAACGATGTGACCATTGCCACAGACGACACCCTCTGCAAGGGCGTCGAGTCCTGGGCCTGGTATGGTCTGCAACCGATCAACAAGCTGCTTAAGGAGGGCGGCACGGTTTTGGTTCCCTCGATCCAGTCGCCCAATAAGCTGATCAACAACATCCACCGCAAGGGGAATCCCTACAATCTCGCCATCGTCAAGGGCACCGCCAGTTTCTCAGGGCTGTGGGTATACAAGGACGATCACACCGATGTGCGCCTGCTCGGGGCGCTCGCCAAGATCGCCCCGCACCTCGTGAGCCTGGACTCCATCGTGGCGACGATCAGCGATCCCCTGAAGGCGACTTCTGCGAAGAAGGCCTACGATCTGGTCGAGTCGGTTTCGGTTGGCGCCGATCAGGGCAACGACGAGATCCCCTTCGAGTTCGAAATGCCGGGTTGGACGACGATGGAAGAGGGTTTGGTAATCCGCGGCATGTCCGGGGAGCAAAAGGTTCCCGGCCGGGATGGCGGCTACGTCCCCACACGTAACGCCACCTTCAAGAAGTTCTCGACGCGCACCATGCGACCGGTGGTCAACTTCGACACCTGTACCAAGTGCAGAATCTGTTGGTTACAGTGCCCGGACAGCTGCTTCGACATCACGCCCGATGACCTCTACGACGCCAATATGGAGGCTTGCTGCGGCTGTGGCGTGTGCGAGGCCGTCTGCCCGGTGGACGACTGCATCACCATGGTCAACGAGGAAGCCTTCACGGATAACGCAAGCCAGTGGGAAATGTGGTCCAAGGATAAGGAAAGCTACTCTGTGTGGTTGTCCGAAAAAATCTCTGAACAGCCGCCCCGTAGCCACGGGTTTCATCACGTAGGCCAATACGCCGAGGAGGTAGCCGATGAATCCTCCTAAGACAGCTACTGCGAAGAAAGCAGATATCGCGACCGGGTCGGAGGAGCTTATCAGCGGCAGCGAAGCGGTCGCGCACGCGGTAAAACTTGCCGACGTCGACGTGATCACGGCGTACCCGATCCGGCCGTACGACACCGTCATGCAGTACGTATCGCAGATGATCTCCAACGGAGACTTCGACTGCGAATACATCGTTGCCGAGAGCGAGCACTCGCAGTTCGAGATCGTCAAGCACGCCTCGGCGGTGGGGGCCCGGGTTTTCTGTGGCTCCAGCGGTGTCGGTTGGTTCTACGCCTTCGAGGCGCTGGCGGTCACCGCCGGGCTGCGTTTGCCGATGGTTGCCATGGTCGGCAACAGGGCCCTGGACGATCCCGGTGCCTTCGGCGTCGAGCACAACGATGCACTCGCGGTGCGTGACCTCGGGTGGATGCTCGCTTGGGTGGCGACGGCGCAGGAAGCGCTGGACACGGCACTGATCGCCTATCGTGTGGCCGAAGATCAGCGCGTCTTCCTTCCCTGTGCGATCAGCTGTGACGGTGCTTTTCTTACTCATTCACAGTCGCTTGTCAATGTTCCCACCCAGGAGATGGTTGACAGCTTCCTGCCGCGCTATAACCGGGCAGAAAAGCAGTTGCATCCGGACAACCCGATCACGATCGCCCC
>JBHIDJ010000021.1:0-35388 GCA_046760105.1 Acidiferrobacterales bacterium
CAAGGAGCTCAAGGACCATCGGGCTCGCGAGGTCGATGCCACGGTCAGCGACGCCGAACTGGTCGCGGCCTACGAGGAGTTTTTGAACACCCATAGGGACCACTTGGACTTCGCCAAGGTCGAGCAAGTCGCCGGCACGATCAAGGAGCTCAAAACCTCCGCCGCGGCGTTCGACAAGCTCAGGCAGGACGACAAATCCGATTCCCTGACCGTCCACGAGCGGCTCGCTCTCTGGCAGGAGTTCCAACCTAAGCGCCCCGTGAGTGTCGAAGCGGAGTTCAAGGCCCGCCGGGTCGCGGAGTTGGAACGAGAGCTGGCCCCGTAGAATGGGAAAACCGCAATCCGGAATATTTCGCGAAGGCAGTCCATTCCACTATCACCTCCAATACCACGTCAACCAAGACGTGAGCGTGGCTGACATGGCCGCCGTGGTGAAGCGCTCACTCGAGAGACTGCCCACAAGTAAAGCCGACGAACCCTCTGTAGTCCTTGGTTTTGGTAGGTCTCTGTGGTCGGCGCTGGCCCCAACTGCCGTACCGCAGGAACTGACCGAGTTCGCACCCATTCAGGGGCCCCATGATTTCCACGCACCATCGACGCAGGCGGACATCTGGTTTTGGATTCATGGGCAAAGTCATGATCAGAACCCCGACCGCGCCTTAATGGTCCAAGATTGCCTGCAGGCGGTTTGTCGGTTGTATCTCGATCTACCCGCCTTTATTCGACATGAGTCGCGTGACCTCATTGGCTTCATAGACGGCTCAGCCAATCCTCGTGGCGAGGCCGCACGCGCGGCGGCGCTCGTACCAGAAGGGCGACTCGGGGCGGCTGGCAGCTTCGCCATGACACAGCGTTGGGTACATGACCTGAAATCCTTTAACCAGCTGTCGGTCCCCGAGCAGGAAGCCATCATCGGGCGCACTAAAGCAGACAGTATAGAGTTTGAAGGCGACGCGATGCCAACAAATTCCCATGTGAGTCGCACCAGCGTAAGAATAAACGGGGTAGCTCAAGAGATTTATCGACGCAGCGCACCTTACGGTAAAGTCGGTGAGCACGGTCTGTTTTTCGTTGCATTCTCCTGTGAGATAAACCGTTTCGAGGTGCAACTGCAACGTATGTTCGGGGCGTGGGACGACCATGTTCACGATCGCCTCATCGAGTTCTCGACCCCGGTTACAGGCAGTTACTGGTTCGTCCCATCCCAAGACGATCTCACTGCCGCGTTAGTTTAAAGCTGATACGGGTAACCGAGTTAGCGGGTGCGGAAGGAAGCCGGTGCCTGGCCGCTATATCATCGTCATACGCGTCACGACGCGCTCATCAGACCGTGATGGTGGGACTGGCAGATGTAGCATTCCTCCCCCATCTGCGTCTAGCCGCGCTACAATCCGGCACTAACCCTGACCAACCAGCGCAGGTTAAACATGAGCGAAAAGCACGCACCCGCCGCGGACACGGCGTCGCTTTCACGCCGCACGTGGCTTAAAGGCATGGCCATGCTGGGGGCAGGCCTGGCCACCGCGGGCGTTGGCACTGCTCAGCCTAAGTCCTTTCGCATGCGCACCATACCCAACAGTGGTGAACGACTTCCGGCCGTGGGTCTTGGCACCTACCGGACTTTCAACGTCGGCGCCGGGTCCGACGAGCGTGTGGCGGTCAAAGCGGTATTGCGTCGGTTCGTGGCGCTCGGCGGGACAGTTATCGACTCCTCCCCCATGTATGGCAGGGCGGAGACCGTGGTCGGTGACCTCGCCACCGAGTTAGCGGTGGCAAAAACGCTCTTCTATGCCACCAAGGTGTGGACCAGCGGTCGCGAAGCGGGCATCCAACAGATGAAGGCATCCATGCGTCGTATGCGTACAGCGCGCATCGATCTCATGCAGATTCACAACCTTGTGGACTGGCGCACGCATATTAAAACGCTGTATGCGTGGAAAGATCAGGGTGTTTTCCGCTATGTGGGCATTACCCATTACACCACCAGTGCGTTCGGTGAGATGGCGTCCATCATGAAGCGTGAACCCCTGGACTTTATTCAGATCCCCTACAACATCATCAACCGATCGGCCGAAGCGCGTCTGCTGCCGCTGGCCGCCGAGCGCGGTATCGCTGTGCTCGTAAACGAGCCGTTCGAGACGGGTGCTCTGTTTCATCAGGTGCGGGGCAAACCGCTTCCCGACTGGACGGTAGATTTTGATTGCGCAAGCTGGGCGCAGTTTTTCTTGAAGTACATTCTCGCCCACCCTGCGGTGACCTGCCCGATCCCGGCGACCTCGAAAGCCAAACACCTCGTTGACAACATGCAGGCCGGCGTCGGTGGGTTACCGGACGAATCGCAACGCAGGCGCATGGTGGACTACGTGGAAGGACTTTGAGTCCCTACCGCTCCTTTTGTGCATATGGATCGTGACGATTGGAATAAGCGCTACGCGGATCAAGAATTCGTCTGGACGGTTGCTCCCAACCAATTTCTCGTCGCCGACGTGCGTAATCTAAAACCGGGCCGAGCCCTCGACTTGGGCACGGGCGAGGGTGGTAACGCCGTTTGGCTTGCAGAACAAGGCTGGCAGGTAACCGCCGTAGATTTTTCTGAGGTGGGTCTCACCAAAGCGAAGCAACTCGCCGCAGCCCGAAATGTAAAGGTCAACTGGCTGTTGGCCGATGTGACGCGTTATCGGCCCCGGCGCGGGTTTTACGAGCTTGTGCTCATGTGCTATCTGCAGCTACCGGCAGCGCAACGCCGCCTCGTCACGGCGCACGCGCGAGACGCGGTGGCACCGCGTGGGACCTTTCTCTACATCGGTCATGACCTGAGTAACCTCGAACATGGGCATGGTGGCCCGCAGGATCCAGCCGTGCTGTGCACGCCGCACGATGTCGTATCAGAGCTGTCGGGCTTGGAGATTCTCAAGGCCGGGGTTGTACAACGCCAGGTTTCACACGAGCCGGGTCACGGCGGCGAAAGTGATGCTGTCGCTTTGGATGCCCTGGTTCTAGCCCGTCGAGCCAGCGGAAAAGAAATTAGAGCATGAGCCCTTTAGGACTCTGCGCGATTGCAATACCGTCAGGGGCGAGACCCGTTCGGATTCTCTTGATGACTTTCAAAGATGTAAGATCTATCGCTGCTACCACATGCTCGCCGTACACCGCGACATAGGCCTTTTTGCTGTCGGGTGTAACAACTACGCCGACAGGCGAGACGCCAACATCGACAGAGCCAAGAACCTTTTCCTTGGTAGCATCTATCACGGTTATGTCACCCGTTCCTAGATTCGGTACAAGCGCTAACTTGCCATCGGGACTAAAGGCGACTCTAATCGGTGCGTTGCCAACAGCGATAGACCCTTTCACTCTATTCGTCTGAACGTCAATAAGGTAAACAACGTTACCGCCGCGGCTTGCGATATAGGCTGTCTTGCTGTCAGGACTGACCCCAACCCCTTCACCAATGTTGGGAACAGGAATTCGCGCAATAATCCGATCAGTCGCTAACTCCAAAACTGTTACACTATTCGTTCCCATCGTGGTGATGTAGGCGAATCGTCCGTCAGGCGTGACGGAAATATTTCTCGGATTCGAACGAACGTCGCGAAGTGTTCGTAAGACCTCGGCGTTGCTTGCATCTATGACAGTTACGCTATCGGCCAAGAAATTGACGACGTAGGCTCGTTGCCCATCCGGCGTGATGGCAACCCCGTGCGGAAAACGTTCTGTCGGAATAGTCGCTATGGTGATATTGGAATCAATGACGGAAACCGTATTTTCCGCCGCATTACAGACAAAGATGCGATTACCATTAGGTGTGATAGCCACTTCATGTGGCTCCTTTCCGACTCCGATCGTAGCGATCACTTCATCCCTAGAAGTGCTGATGATCGACAGAGAGTCTGAGCGATTGTTGGTGACGTAGACCCAAGGCTCGGTGGCGCTCAGCCGGAGTGGATACAATGCGAGGACAATAATGGGAAACCACTGAATGTATCTTCTGTTAGAACATTCCATAGCTTAACCCCCCACACGAACGCCGGACCCTATCATCAGCCATCTCCTTACTCCTTGATATACATCAAGGAAAAGCGCGTAACGCTGTGTTTTGCTGGTTTTTTCTAAAACCTTATCGCGCTGCACGCACGCGGCTGATTATAGCTGTCATGACTTCCGTTCAGCTCAAGCGAGCGAGGTATGATCATGGAAATCCTTACTATTATTCTAGTGGTCGGTCTTCTTGCAACGACTGGTGCGTTATTGACTGGCATCGCCTCTATGGCTCGCGGTGGCGAGTTCGACCGGGCACATAGCTACCAGTTGATGTTCGCACGGGTTGGATTACAAGCCATCACGTTGATTTGCTTGATGATCGCGCTTTATATTCTCCTTTAGGGAAGCTCAGGGTGTAGAATCCCCGCTGTGGGGGCGGTCAGATATCACAGGGTGTCAACCGCCCTGAGGGGCCGTCTTGTAGATTAAACACAGGAGGTAAGCGCTATCATGCAGAAGCTCTTCTTAGCGATTGTCGTCAACCTTTTGGGAGTTTTTCCGGCTGCTGCCGTCGCGGCAACCATGGCGGTTGCGGAGATCATCAATACCGATCAACAGGTGATTGGCAAAGCGACGCTGCAACAGGCACCAACCGGCATACTTATATATTTCGAGGCGAGCGGCTTATCGCCCGGCCCCCATGCCATTCATCTTCACGGCGTGGGGAAGTGCGAGCCCAACTTTAAAGCTGCGAAGGGGCACATAGACCCACACAAGCGGCAGCACGGATTACTCAATCCTGATGGCCCCGAACGCGGTGACCTACCGAACCTTTTCGTGGCGGCGGACGGTACGGTGAAGGCCGAGTTCTTTACGACGCTTGTCTCACTTAAGAGCGGCACCGCCGCGCTTTTGGATGGTGACGGCTCTGCATTGGTCATCCACGCCAATCCGGATGACCATATGACCCAACCGATCGGTGGTGCTGGCGGCCGCATTGCCTGTGGTGTGATCAAGGTCATGTGAGCCACGGAATCGCCACATTAACGACAGCCGCCGGTCAAATGCGCCGAGCGCAGTCGGCCATCCTCGGGTTCGTGCTTGCGGCGTACTCGGAACCTTAGGCTGTGGGACCACCCCGCATGTTTCACAGTCACAGCCGCCAAACACCGACGTCGTGATCGTTGAGCTTCCGTTCTACGATTTCGGGTTTTCCCGGCTACGCATCCGGGAGGTCGATAATGCGCCTACGGCTTCGGCCAGAAGATTTCAACTGGCGCCTGGCATACATGAGCTCTTGGTCTCCTGTGACTACATGGAGCAGGTGTTCACGGAGCGTTATTTTGGCCTCGAGCTCATGCGATTCACGGCTGAGGCGGGGCACGTATACAAGGTGCGCTCGAGGAGACTCGGTGGACGTTGTACGATGTGGATCGAGGATACAACGATCGGTGCGATTGTGAGTCAGAAGATCCGTCGCTAGCGCGCGGTCAGATCGCCCAATTGCGTTTCCGTATGTGCTTTGGGGCAAGTTTTCCCAGCAATGCTTGCGCTTTGATGTCGCCGCCCTTTGCCGCTCTTCTGAGCCACTCGAACCCCTTGAGACCATCCCACGGAACGTGTTCTCCCTGGAGATAGATCAAACCCAGATTGTATTGGGCAACCACATGACCAGCGTTGGCAGCACGTTCATACCACCGTATCGCTTTCATTGCTTCGTTGGCAGTGAAATGACGATTCCCTAACTCAAACGCCGCCTCGCCGTGCCGTTTGTTTCCTGGGTGCAGTGTCCACTCCTGCGTCCCACCCTCGTCCGTCTCGGTCATGTCTTCCTGCTGTTGATGCTTGAAATGGTGCTTTCGTTCCCGCTCCCTGTTCATAACCCCTTACCTCACATGCTCGATACAGCGTTGCTTGCTTTCAGAGCTTTCTGAGTTAAGGATACCCAGCAATAGGGGCGTGTCTTGTGAATGCTGTCACAGGAAAATTGTGAAAAATTCACCAGATGGTCAGGAAAAAAGGCACGGTTTGCCGCGGCACGAAAATACCACGTTCGCTGGTATGGCTGCATCCGTGCACAGGGGACTCGAATCGGCTAGTTTCTCTTGGGTACTGACTTCAACCCGCCTTGGAGCACATAAACATCGAATCCCCGCTGACTCAGTAGAAACGCCGCCACCTCGCTCTGCACACCGCTCTTACAACATACGATATATCGGCGACGCCGATCGAGTTTGTCAAGCTTACTTCGCAGCTCATCAACAGGAACGTTCACGCTGCCCCGTAGTGCTCCACTTTTATGTTCATGCGTTGGGCGTACGTCCAGCAATCCAGCTCCGGCTTTAGCCATTTTTCTGGCCTCTTCGTAAGTAACGAACTTCAGCAAAGACTTTCTCAAGAGTGCCCGAAAATCTTCTTTCGGAAGTCGTATCAACGTGCCGTTACCCATGGCGACAATGCTCGCATTTCGCGACCCCCCAGAAATCAGAGACTCTTCTCCAAACACGCTTCCTTCATGCAGCTCCGCGAGAATTTTGACTTTACCTTTCTCATCTTTGCGTGACACATTAAACCGACCTTTCTTGATGATGTAGTAATAGTCACCTGGATCACCTTGCTTAAACACGATATCTCCTGATTTGACGGGCACCGGCTTCATTTTAAACATCAACGGGCCAATCTTTTCTGTCGGCAGTTTGCTAAACACTTCGGTGCGTAACATCTGCTCCAGCCATTCAGTGTTGCCCTCAAATTTGGCGCCCTCGGAGCCACTTATCTTGGTAATCGTAGTGGTCAACTCGTCCAAAATGACAATGCGATTCAGCTTTCTGTTACTAATGCGGATAACTCTTACCTTCGTGGTCGCCGTCACCGTAAATTGCCGTGGGTGTCCCGGCGCAAGCGCGTATGATGCTTCCTCGGTGCCACCTTGTACGACCCGTGTCAGCGTCGAAAAATGCGATATCATTTCTACACCGCCTTCCAGCAGATAGATCGCATCGTCGTCGCTATCACCTTCGCGGCAAAGGACAGCGCCTTGGGGAAGCTCTTCAATGGTGAGATTCTTTGCGAGCCGCTTGAGGTTGTCGTCCGACAAGTTGATTAATGGGACGAGGTTCTTCAGGAGGCTAAGGTCAACCATGAATACACATCCTGTTGTGAAGCCAGTTGTAAACCCGTTGTATAACCCCGGTCACAATAGGACAATGGTCACCGCTGACCGCGTCTACTCTTCATCGTCTTTACGACGGCCACGCCCGCCACGCCGATCCGACTGCGCCCGTGCCGTAGCGCGGCGATCCGCTTGCCTACGCCTCGCTTTTTTGCGCCGTTCAGATTCTTTGTAGATCTCTACTATAGATGCTTTCTTGTACATCACTGCACCTCGTTTGTAGCCGTCAGCACTATCTACAAATATAGACGACCAACTCAGCCTGTGCGCCGGGGCTGTAGTTTGCAGTGTGATAAACCATATGGGAGGACGGTACACGACCGAACCTGAGCCGAGGGCAAAAGGGTGTTTAGCGTCAACTAGACGAGGTGTCGCCCTTCTGCCCGCCGTTCTTGTTGGTCTTTAGCCACGGCGATGATGGCCCGCAATAACGCCTTCGAGGGAATCGAGGTTCGCGCTCGGTGTATTGAGCCCTAGCTCTCTTCCGTTCGCGCCACGTTCCAACCCACGCGCTCTCGAGATAGCGACATCCACCTACGGGTGCTCATACGCAGACAGGCGTTATGGCAACGCTTCGAGGAGCTGTTTCATCTGCTCCGCCGAGAAACCTCGTAGCGTCTGCGTGCGAACATTGCCAAGGCTGCCTGCGCTCAAGAACAAGGACACCACCGCCTCATCATTCGGGGCTTCCATGACCGTTACGATGTCATAATGCCCCAGCGTCCAGTATATGTCCTTAACGGTGATGTCTGCCTTTTTTGCTAGCTCCGTAAACACTTCTGCACGCTCGATCGTGCGCTTGATGTTGCGAATACCCTGATCGGTGAAACTAAGAAGACTGATAAATGTGGCCATGATCATCCCACCTCCGCAATATCGGTCTATACATTCCTGTTTCGCAGCGCTCCCTTGCGCCAATTCCTTGGACTTATAGCGCTATTATTCTTGGAGAAATTCCTTCGCGTCTGCCTGACCATGCTAGGGAGATTTCGGGCGGCGAGCAAGCGTTCTGTAAAATCACTAACAAAACAATGATCGATGAGAACGCGCAACGCCGTTGACTGCGGCTTTGCGTTACGCCGTCAATCGCCGCGCGACCGCTGCACGAGGCGATGCGTGATCAACCATAACACCAACCCGGCGGCAAGCAGGAGTAGCCACACCTGCCAAGACAAGGTCTCGATTTGATCGCCCATCACCACCATTAGCGTCGTGAGTGGCAGAATTCCCACCCCCGTCATCCAGCCAAAAGTCCACCAGGAGATCTTAGTAAGCCCCGCCGCATAGTTGATCAAATTAAACGCGATGACCGGTATAAAGCGACTAAACAGCAACGCACCGGCACCATATCTTGCGAGCCAGTCGTCCACCTTCCGCACCCTCTTGTTTGTCAACATACGGCGTACGAAGGGTCGCCCGATCTTGCGCGACAAGCCGAAGGCGAGAAACGCGCCGAGCATCGCGCCTATCCAGGTGATCACCGTGCCCCAAATCGGTCCATAGATCATGCCATTCGCGATGGCGACGAGCTCAGCCGGAAAGGGAACAAACGAATGAAGTACCATCAGACTAATGGAGGCGCCAACCCCCCAGTGGCCCGATGACTTCACGAATCGCTTGATGTCGGCCATCGATATGTGGGGCCACCATCGGTACCAATCAGTACCTTCGGTCAGCCCACCGACGAGCACGACGCCAAGCACCACGGCGGTGAAGATGGCACCAACGACCAGGGCGATGAGCAGGTATTTTGATGGTTTTGTGCTTACCACGTTCAGCACCCGATGAGAGCGCAGTAAGGCATTCTACGTGTTACGACACGCCGCGCCCACTTTTCGGAGAAGTAAGACGCGCCATTCTCTTTCAAACGGTACGGCTATTGACCCAGTGAAAGGTAGTACGGCAACCAGGCAAGGAGGACACCGACAGCCAGCACTACGTTGGTAGCCATAATCGCTTTGAAGCGTCTTCGCTCGACGCCTTCTTTACCACTGAGGAATACTGCACTCATTAAGGTATCCAACATCAATACCATGAAGATCAAGGGGACCAGCACGGGAATCAGTACCGTGGGCACAAAATTCCAACCGGTGTAGACCCCGGGTGTCCCCGGCTCGAGTGCAGAGAAAATCGCGACAACGGCAGCGCAAGCGAGCGCCAAGCGCAGCGGCCCGAATTGCGTCAACAGCTTGACGAGCGCAGTCTTTTTCGACATTGGTACGTCCCGTTTCGGTACGCAACACGAAGCGATGCGCAATCTGATCGCACCGCCCCTCGGCAACCCGCAACTTATGACCATATTGGATAATAATCAAGCACAGGTCAGGAAGGCCCTAGCATGGAGGTAAAAATGAAACTGCAGGTGAAAAAAGACCCAAAGAAGTATGTCATGCTGTTCGTACTGATAGGCATTTTCGTGTGGCTCTTTATGTAGTCACACAAAAACGCGTTACGTCTATGAAATAGCGGCCCGCCCAGGCTTGGTCACGGCCCAAAACGCCAGGGCCGACCTTTTATCTCGCTATTTGAGGCTTCCGTCGGGTTGCGGTTGCAGAAAAACCGCTTCTTTTTGAAACTACACTGCGCGCAAGCCCCACGCTCTTCGCAACTAATTACCGCAGGGAGTCCGCCGCAGTCGGCCTCGCAGAGGGCATGGCCGATCGCTTACACCGGGCAACAGCGTAAATCATAAACCACAGGGACTGATCGAGGAGAAATAAGTGAATGACCAACGTTTGACAGCGCTGCTCTCACTAGCAGTGCTTCTGATGTTGACGTCGCTATCCTTCCCGCCGCCAGCCATAGCAGAGGCACTGCATGACGCCGCGGCGGTCGGGGACCTTGAGCGAGTAAAGCAACTGGTCGCCGGCGGCACCGACGTTAATGCCAAGGATGGTGTGCGCTCGACGCCGTTGGACTATGCAACGGCTATGAACCACAAGGAGGTCGTCCACGTCCTGATAGCGGCGGGCGCCAATGTTAACGTGAAGGATGAGGCCTACGGCTTCACGCCCCTGCATATGGCCACGAAACTCGGCTACCGGGACTTAGCGGAATTGCTGATCGCGATGGGTGCCGACGTCGAAGCGCGAGCTGATGGCGGTATCACCCCGCTACACTGGGCAGCGCTTATGGGTCGCAAGCCCGTAGCGGAGTTACTGCTCGCAAGGGGTGCCAAGGTCAACGTGAAGGACAGCCATGGTTCGACACCACTGCAGTGGGCGAAAGCACATGCGGACATGGTTGATTTGCTGAAGCGACACGGCGCAAAGGAATAGAACAGCCGGCTCTTTCGGTGTTACCCCGTAAACGCGCTACGCTACGCTCCTTAAGTCGAGTCCTAGCTATCCAATAACAACCCAAACTCACTTTAGAGCGTAAACCAGCCGGAGACTACCGGCCGGGCGCGCCATGGGCCAACCGACAATCACAAATGGTCCAGTGCACCATTCGCCCGCTACACGGATTGGCCACAGATGACCGGTCTCGGGGCAGCGCTGTCTCATCCTGCGACGCCATCTCCGGGACGCAAAGATGGAGCCAGTTATGCCGACCGCCGATCACCAGTCGCCAGTTAATGGTTTCAGTCATACCCATACAACCACCGCGTGGTCCCGGTATGGATGTTCTTGACTGAGTGCACGGCGCCTTTCGGGATAAACACCTGATCACCTGGATGTACGGCACAGGTCTTCCCCGCAACCGTCATTTCCAGCCGTCCTTCGACGACGGTCACCAGCTCGTTACACTCATGTACGAAATCGTTCCATTCCTGCCCCGGCGGATCGATAAACCAGCCGCAGGAATAACCGCGACGATTCCAATCGTCGGCGACTGTTGCCTTTTCCACGGGAACGGCAAATCTATTCTTGGTTAGCAACTCCATTGAATACGTGCTACCTGTCGATGATGTCTACGGTGATCACGTCCCCGTCCTTGACCGCATTTAGTTGTTTGACGTCATCGAGTGCTTTCGCCCAGATATTGGTTCGCGCCGCGAGCCGAATCTCATCGCCGCGGGAGACCGGAGTGCGTCCAAAGCCGATAGCGATAGCGCGCCCTTCCACCCAAAACGCCAGTTCGCCGGCGTCTACCACATCGCGCGCATCGGATTCGAGCACCACTTCAACAGGTGCAGGGAAATACACCTCGTCGCCCCAGGTACGCGCCGAGGACTGAAACGGGAGCTTGTTGAGGATCGCGTCGGCCGTCGGGGTGTCTAGCAGTTCGGCAGTCAGTGTTACAGAACCGGCCGTGATCTTGATCTTCCTCATGCGTGGCTGGAGTTATTGTTAGTCTGCAGCACGGTCCAAGGAGGTCTCCGCTCACTTAGTCCCAACAGAACCAGCGCTCGCACGAGAGGTCCCGGCGCGCCCGCGGGTGGACACTGCGCGTTTGCCGCCCAAAAGCCGCCGAGACGCTGTGCGCACACGGAGCGTAGTAGTGTGCTGCCGATGGACTTTTGGTTGACGAGGTTGTGGGTAATAGCCGTGCTTCTTCGCTTGGGGGATGCTGAACTTATGTTTAAGCCGATGAGGATGCTTTACATTGCGTCTCGAGAACTTGCGTACCGGACGCCGATGCACAATCGGTTTCCTTATAACGCGCTTATCAACATTGATTACGATCTTGTGCGGATGGACCAAGGGCTCATGCACCGGGATTACGTCGCCACCCAGAACGATCACCCGCTCGTGAATGACCGCGGGAGGTGGCTCCACATAGACGGAAGGCACAGGTTCCTCGAGAAATCGCCGAGTCGATGGTGGGACATCGTCGGGCGCGACCTCCCGCAGGGCGATGCCTACCAAGGCGGCGGCGCTGTCAAAGGCAAGGACGGCCTCCCCCGGCTCGAGCGGGAGCCTTCCGGCATAAGCGGCGGCCACGGTGAGCGTGCGAAGCCTGGTGAGCAAACCTTGTTCCATGGGCGCGTCCAGGTCCCAGGCGCCGAGGCGTGGCGCGATGCGGACGCGGGATAGAACACGCGCAGCCGCTTTTGGTGTTAGGCCTTCACCCAGCCCGAGCTCCGCGGCCAGCTGATGCGCGAACGCGCCCTGCGTCACCACATCCGATGATGGTACATCCGCCACTGGTGCGGGCTCATCATAGTATGTGCGCACCTCCACTTTCACACCGGGAGGTATCTTTCCGGGGTGGTCAGCGAAATTCATAATCCCGTTCGCGTCTTTCCAGACGTAGACGGCCGAGTGCGCAGGACCTACCAGCACCGCGAGAAGCGCAAACAGCAAGACAGGAATGAACAAGGAGTGGCGCATCATAACCACATCACTTAAAGGGCTATTGCCGGAGCTCCGCCTGACTACTGGTAGCGCAGAAACGGCTCTGCTGTCAACTAGGGGAATGTCGGGGCGCCGACCATTCGCCGCGGCCCTGCACACTACGCATCATACCGACGGCTCGCATCCCCTTGACAACCCAGCGTGCTATTACTTACCTGTAGGTAAGCTCAGATGGCCAAGCAGGGGACCAACACCAAGAAGCAGATTCTGGATGCAGCTGAAGCGCTGCTACAGGACCGTGGCTTCAACGCCTTCAGCTATAACGACATTGCCGGGCCGCTCGGCGTCAAGAACGCCGCTGTGCACTACCATTTCCCGACGAAGGCGGACTTGGGGCTAGCGCTGTTGGAACGTTACCGGGAGCGTTTTCGTCAATACACGGAGATGCTCGATGAGGGTGGCGCCAACCCGCTGCTCAAACTGGAGGCCTACCTGACTATCCCGTGGCGTTACTTGCGAAGCGGGGGCAAGTGCTGCCCATTGGGCGTGCTGGAGGCGGAGTTCAATGCGATCCCAGAGTCTATGCGCCTGGAGGTGCTGGCGCTTGATCAAGAGATGCGAGACTGGCTAGCGCGGGCGCTGGAAGAAGGGCGCGGCCAGGGGCTGCTTCAGTTCGAAGATACGGCCGAAGAGAAGGCATTGCTAATTGCGGCGACCCTGCAGGGCGGCCTGCAGATCTCTCGTGCAGTCGGTGGTGAGGGCTTCGCCGCATGCGTCCGCCAACTCAAGCACAGTTTGGGTCTTACCAACGAGCCTAAGATGTCGGGGAAAGACAAAGACGATGATTCCCTTTGAGCTTCATCGAGCGCGCCGCGCAACGCTTCTGCGCTTTGCATCCCGGAAAGCGGTACGCCCTCGGCGATGAACGCCGGCGCGTTGTCAAAGCCAAGCCGCTGTGCGACCTCAGTGTCCCGTTCGATCTGGCGCCGTACCTCGGGCGAACGGGCACACGTGCGTAGCGCATCGGAGTCCAATTGCGCGTTTCGTGCGATCTTTTCGAGCTCCTCGGGAGAGAACCAGAGGCGTCCAAACGTCGGGGGATTTCGCAAGCGCAGAACTTTGCGAACGTTAACATGCTGCAAAAACAGCCGGAGCCCGGGGAAACCAGAAATGATCCCCGACTCCGGCTGGTAACGCTCAGTTTGAGGTCACTGAGGAGACCAATTCTGCTTAGCGGAGGGGCCGGTCACCGGCGACCACGATGTGCACGAGTGATGGCAGGGCTCTAGAGCACTCCGGGCAAATCGCAAATGGGTTGACGCTTTTCAGTACAATGTCAGCGATCAGATAACAAAGCGATCCTGCTCAAGTCGTGTCTGACCCCTTCAGCCGGTCCAGCAACGTCTGTCCCTGTTCGGAAATACCCTCCATTTTCTCCTCGATTACGGCCATCTCTTCCAGCCAGTGGGAAAAACCGCGCTGAGAGTTTGAGAGATCAATCAGACCGGTTCCGACAGTCTCAAACCCCCGAAAGACAGTCTGAGAACGGCTTGCAGTTTCCCGAAGCTGTTTCGACAATCGCTCTATTTTTTCACCCTGCTCCCGAGTTAGTGCACCGTCGGTGTGAAGCGCCTGCATCACCGACAACGTCACGTCAACCGACTCAACCCACTCCGTGGACAGCAACGGCTCGCCTTTACGTCCTTCGAACGCTTGTCTGGTCACACGGGTCATTTTGTCATCGATAGACTTGAAATGGTCGGCCATCTGGTCATGCACCTGGGTTAGCCGTTGATTCAGCGCAACGATCTTGGTCAACACAGCGCTGAGATCTTCGATGACGTGGCTCACGCGGTCCAGGAATAGATTGAGGTCGCGCGCCAATTCTCCAAACTCGTCATTCGATCTAATAGGCGCTCGATGTGACAATCTGGTACCTGCCTTGGCCAAAACTGAAACCGTGGATTGCAGAGCCAACAACGGTTCCATGCGTACTTTCAATAGCAAGAACAATATAACGGTGTGGAGCAGTATCTTCCCCATCCCCAACGTTGTGGTCAGCCTCACTTCCTTCCACCAGTGCTGCAACTGCGTTGACAGGTAGCTACGCACCTCCACTTGTCCCAGCACGTCACCCGGCTTCGCGCTTATATGACACTGAATACAGAACTCTTCGGCATGGATTTCCACCTTGGAATCTTGGTACCGGCCAGCAGGCCATTCTGCAGGGATGCCTTTCGGGGTAAAGTCGAAAACGTTCTTGATCGACTGAATCGTTGCCTGAGAAGGCTCGATGGCCACGGCGAGCCCAAGGTTCTCGTGATCTTTCTTTAAGATTGGATAGAGCGTGCGCGCCGCGACCGGACCACCGCGGTTCAGCATGATCGATTTGACATCGGCGGCCAGGCGTTCTGCAGTAATTTCAGCAGTCTTTTTCTTCTGAACTTGGAAATCGTACAGAACCAGCCCGAAACGCAACCCTAATTCGATGATGATCACGCCAAGGAGCACCAGAAAAAAATCGCGGATCATACGAATAACAAACGAATCATCAAAACGTTCCGGTTTAAGCGACGACATTTTTCAGTCCTTTATACCTGTTATAGGGTTCAAAAGGTGGGTGGTTTCGTGTACCTGAAATCTTGCACACATACGTTCGCGTTCTCGACCGTTGTTTAGCTGCGAGAGCGATTAGTCGACTAGGTCGCAAATCCTCACGCGATTGTGGACGCCGTGGCCTTTGTGTGCTCAGCAATGCGGGGGACATTTGATGAGTTCGGTCCGATCGAACGGGGCCTACACGCATCTAGACCGACAGGCAACCGAGATCCTTTCAGAAACGCCCTCGTAACGAATTATTTATGATTTCGAGAGTTTGTTTCCGATCAATGCCTGGAGCCGACTTACAGAAAATCTGTTTGCGACTGGAGCGTCCTTCGCGCGCGAGCACGATGAACACCGCCTGTCACCGGGCTTTCCGTCAGCCCCCTGCAGGTAGGAATTCAGGGTCGCTTTTCTGGCCAATCAGTTTTCAGCTGAACCCTAAGTATTGCAACAACGCGAGCCTGGTTCCGTTTGCGCAGATCTTAACGTTCCGGTGGGTTGCTACGGCAAAATTTACCTAAGATCCCTATTTCGTGGGCACAAACTTGAATACCTGGCCGCCTATGGACGCTTCGTACATAAAGCCCTTCTTAGCCAGAGTGAAAACGGCAACGCCATTACTATAGTCAGCCGTTGTGGAAGCGCCCGCATTTACGGCGATTGCCGATGCCTGTGCGGAAAACTTAAGGTCCTCGGTTTTGAAGCGCTCAAGTGCTACTTTATCTTTGAAAAAGATAATTTGGCTATATGTTTGGCCACCCAATTGGAAGCCAACAGTCCCTTGCGATACGCTTGCGCTCCCGATCAGAGCGCCCTTTTGAAAGACTTTGCCTTTGCCGTGGGCTCCACCAATACCTATTGCTCCTTTGGCAATCGTTGGAAATACCGCATACCCAAACGCCTTGTCAAAAAACGCCTTTAAGTCGGGATCCTTCTGTTTGAAAGTTTCAACCGTCTCCTGCACCTTCTTTAGTTGCTTTTTGTCCTTATCCGGATCCCAACCCGCCTGGGCGGGTAGTAGCGCCTCGGCAGTTAGGAAGAGAACAACAAGGGTTACGCTAGCTATTGCTTTCATGGTTCCTCCTGGCATGTCTAGATCAAAGCATGCATTCACAACCTATCAGTCGTGCCATCGGTTCGTAATGCTGCAAATGCCAGGTCCCCGCCTGGTTCTCGTCAGGAATGGCTGTACGTCCAGCTCGTGTGGTTAAGTATGCCGCATAAACGCGCCATGGTACATACAGTTGGCTTACCGCTCAGCATCGGTGGTTAATCCAGTAAACTGAAGTATGTTCGCATTATCTCTTTTTGAATGGATGAATATTCAGACGTGTCCTCGTTTTCGTTTCGCCTGAGCTAAGGACTGAAAATCTCGTTCGCCGACGAGAAAGAACCGCCAGGGGTCGGTCCCCCTGCTATGACATAAATCCGCCCACCCACGACGGCCGCCCCGAGGCCGTGGCGCGCTGTTGGCAAAGGCGCCCGATCTGTCCAGCTATCGGTCTTCGGCTCGTACGCTTCAACCTCGCTGAACGTGCCGGCTGGTGCCTCGCCACCAAAGACCAGAATATTCCCGCCGAGCGCTGCTGCCGCGATCCCGCTGCGCGCAGTAGGCATTGGCGTACGCGTGCGCCAGCGATTCGTGACGGGGTCATACTCCTCGTTCACGGCTAGATTGCGGGCATAGCTTCCGTCGATCCGGCCGCCGATGGCGTAGAGTCGTCCGGCCACTACCGCCGCAGTCAGATGATCCCTGGCCGTAGGCACAGGCGCGAGTGTTGTCCATGTGTCGGTTTCAGGATCGTAAATCTCGTGCGCGTGTGTGTTGCGTCTGTTCGTACCAACGCCACTCAGTGCATGGATTTTGCCGTTGAGTGCCGCCGCCGCCAGTGCCCCGCGTGGCGTCGGCAGGGATGCTCGTTTGCGCCAGCGATCGGTGCCTGGATCGTATTCGTATACGGAACCGACCGGGTTCCAGCCGTCGGTGTACCCACCCACGACGAAGAGCCTTCCGCCCAGGCCTACAGCAGCCGCGTGATGGACCGCGCGCGGTATCGGTGCACCCCGGCTCCAGCGATCTGCTGCCGGATCATAAATCTCGAGCGCCCGTCCCGCACCAAACCCGCCGACCACATATAAGTTGCCGGCGACCTCAGCTACGGCGACCTCAGTACGTGTCGACGGCATCGGCGCGCCCGTGGTCCACCGTCCCCCACCCTGGCCGAACGCGAGTGGGAGTAACCCTGAGCAGAACACTATGGCTGCGCATGTGCATTGTCGTGTTAGATTTCCTGCTAACGCCATATCAATCTGCCTCCTAAGTGTGGCTATTCAGATGATATCAGGAAGCAATAATCTAGCAGATTGTCTGCGTCGATCGTGCAACATCTTGGCACGTGACTGCAATTGAATTACCAAGGCAGGGTGACCGACTATAAGCAGAGGCCTTACTAGCGTGACTTGTCCAGCCTCAGGAAGCAAGGTAGGACGATCAAGAAAAATCTAGACGGAACTCAGAGAAAGGGGATTACCCTACATCACAATGTGGGCCTGTTATCTTGAGAACCATTTGGCGGGAGAAGTACTGCGCTTGCGCTATCTGAGCGGATGTCATGAGTGCTGCTACCTTGTCTCTATCCTCCCGTATGGCATCGCGCTTGGTCCGATACGCCGTTTGGCTCGCAGCAAAATCGAGCCACATGTACGCTTGCACAAAGTCCCGTGAGACTCCCTCGCCCTTGTAGTACATGAAACCCAGGGACAGTGCGGCAACCGCGTAACCCTGCTCGGCCGCGCGATGCAGCCACTTCATTGCCAGCAAGCCGTCTCGCGTTACGCCTTGGCCTTCCCGGTACATCTGGGCCAAGTAATACTGGGCCACCACGTTCCCCTGTTCGGCGGCCTGTTTGAATGCTAGGAATGCAGTGGGATAGTCGCCTCGATTATATGCAGCCTCGCCATCCGCTGAACCTGCGCACACGAAAGTTGACCAGCACAAAATGGCTACTGCAGAAACGATCCACTTAGTCATGAAACAATTTGGACTCATGGAGCAACTTATTATGACCGACAAATCACATTACGGTCTTTCTTAAACAGCAAAATAGTATCACGTCGCGATTGACAAATGCCAAACCTTGCGCAACTGAGATTCAACGTGAAGAAGGAGACTTCGTGGGGCATTCACCGAGACATGTCAACAGCGCCTGCTCATCAAAAATATAGCGACATATCTCACGGTCATTCTGCATGAGCACTGGAACTTTGTCGCCGAAACGTGCGCACAAGATTGGATCGTCGTCGATGTCGACTGACTTGACTACAAACCCAAGGCGCGAACGCCACGGCTCTAAGGCAACCTGCATCTCCTCACACAAATGACAATGCGTGCGACCGTACAGGGTCAAGACTACGCCCGCCATGACGTGATCGCTCGTACCCGGGGCTCGACCCAATTCCCTGACTCCATAGGGTTTGATTACCCAGCCCAATACGCCGCTCGCCGCTTACCGGCCTGACAGCCAAAGAGTTCGATAATCTACATTAAATCAGCTAGTTACAACGCTAGCCTAGATAGGACCAATGCTCCACGACTCACCGACACTGTCCGCTGATTCTTGGCCGCTAGCGAACACGGTACTTGCTGGCATAGTGTTTGCCCATCAGCCTGCGCGTCTGCGCGGTCAACCGTCTGTTACGGGTCGCTGGCCTCGCGCCCTTACCCTTAGGCTGCTTCGACCCTTTAGCGCGTTTCTGACTGGTCTTACTCATGCGACCGACTGGCTTGGGCACCATCTTGCATAGAACGCGTCGCACCCTTTTTTCCCACAACTGTGCCCGCCTAACAAAAACGCGTGGTCTTTACAACTACCGCAACGGGATCAGCCAGCGCGAAGTTCTCTGTTTAAATAACACCCCTACCAAAAGTTGTAGGGGTGCACGTTTTGCACACGCCTGTCGCCACGGTAGACCGATGGGAAAAGGTATATAAGGTCTATTTAATTCCGAGGATTTTCATGGCCTCGCCCAGGGTCTTCACCGCTTCCCCGTGTTGGCCTGAGTTGTGAAGGTTTTCACCCTCGGCACGGAGTTCTTGCACTTTAGCCAATTGCCCTGCGCTGAGGTTCGGCCCGGCCTGCAATGCAGCATCGATCTTGCCCATATCCACAGGACAGTGAAAGGCATAAACGGGCATCGTCAGTACGGTGCCCAACAGCGCGACAGATGTGAACAGAACTCTCATGGGTCATCCTCCTTGGTAATATGAGTGTAATACCGGGTGTCAAAGCATAACATGCTTACCCCGCCATCGGTCGTTGTCAACACTCGATGTCCATAAACACCAAAAACCGAAGGTGATTCCTACGTCCCTGAGTCCTTGCGAACAACAATAGCGGCAGATCTTCCTGACAGAGCCGACAAACCGGGCGACAGACGGCCCACGTTTAAGTGTAGAATGAATCGTGGTAACGCAACGGACTGCGTAAGCTTGACACGATGCCTATTGAACACCGTCGAGAACTGCGAAACAAGGCAATCGAAACAGAGGTTGAACGCCTGCTAACAATCATTAGCCAAAGTACGCGGCGGGAAATTCCGGAAAAAATAGCAGAAGCCGCAGAGTGGGCGGGTCGAGCAGCACGACTGTACCGGCGAGCCATTACGGATTCCACACACTTCGCAGCCAAGCCAGAGTATCGGCATAAGTACCAGGCATCGATTGAGGTGTTCGAGGTGCTCGTACGTATGGCAGAAACCGGTAAACTTGTCGAAACATTGGAAAAGCACTCCCGGAAACTTTTTCACCCTGCAGATAACAATTAGTGGTTTCTTACCTAGGTGATAGAACGCACGAGGACGGTACTTACACAAAATGCACGTTACTCAACGCTCCACGCTATCGTGCGGCGGCGGCGTCAGCTTTTGCGGTGGGCTCAACTATGGCGTTATCGATGGGCAACAACGCGTGTCAGGGACGCTGGGAGAAACCACGGATTTTGACTGTGGTCCCGTATCAGGCGGATTTGTGGGTTTGGAAGCCACTGTTGAGGAAAGTGGCTTTATCGGTTTCGAACTGCACTCCGGCCTAAGCAGACACGCGGAAATTTCTTTTAAGCATCGCGTCTAATGCACACAAGGCTTTTCATGCCCTATCGTAGAGGATACTCATATTGAAAGGACCGTTAATCACGCTATCCGAACACGGGGTTGTTGTTTTAGTCGCATGTCTGATCTTCTTTGCGACGGCCACGCCCGCCGCGCCGATCTCGTTCCTCGCGCGTTGAGGTGCGCCGATCCGGGAAAATACGCCTCACTCTTTTGCGCCGAGAAGACTCTTTTTGAACCCCTATTGACTTCACTTTCTTTTGCATCACCGCACACCGTCTCTACTATCGCCACCAGCTACAAATATAGATCACAAATTCAGCCTACGCCCCGACCGAACGCTCGGGGCGGAAAGCGCCGACCCGTGTTGGTGGTACTCCCTCTTGTGCCGTGACCCAGGCTTCATGCTGGTTTGAGTAACGGACCATTGGCGATACTACAGAACAATAAGCGCGCAGACCCGACCGCGTTACTCGGATCGCTGATAGATAAGAGGATTGGCGGCCGGGATCGCCTTGGGTGGCTGTGCTGGCTGGGGCTGCGCGTAAAACATGGGACGCCTATCATCTTGGAACGGGTGCTTCACCTGCACGGCGGTTCCCTTGGCATCGGCCTCGCGCTGGGCACGATAGAGTTGCTCGGCGAGCTTCTGATCCCAGGGGAGTGCGTAGGACCGAGGTTCCTCAACGCCGGCCACCCTCAGCCAAAGGTAGATACTTTCGCCTTCGCGCAAGTTCGCCCCGAGCACGGTCGCTTCAGACAGGTCGCTGCGCCCCCACTCGAGTGCAATTGGCTTGGGTCGGCTCAACAACTCGACCAAGCTGACGTACATGGTAGGTAAAAACAGAGCGGCGATCGCGAGGGCGCTGACTTTGATCCAAAGCGCGCGCGCTGACCAAATGCTGATTGCGGCAAGCGTCGCGGCAAGTCCCGTCGAGACAGCAAATAGATAAAACGAGTGATTCATGGACTTTGTGCCGTGCGTAGCGGCCGCGGCAGATTGTGAACGCTGCCACTGACCAAACGCCCGTTCTGGTCGAGCTGAAACCGAAACACCGTGAGCTCTTCACCTTCACGAGCTAAAGCGAGTTTGGTCGAAAGAATTTGTTTCGCGGAGTCGTTTATCGAACTTTTCACGCTGACCACGGCTGTAGCAGGAATCGGGTAAATTTCCGTCAGGTTCCGGAAAAGGTGAACATTTACAGTATATTCTCCTGCCGGCACGCCGCGGCTGTACGAGAGCTCATAGTTGAGCCCGGTTAAATCCCTAATGTGGCCGAGGTCGTCGCGCAACAGATTGAAAATAGCCCCGCCCTTGTTGGAGTAGCCGACTGGAATATCGCCTGGCGCTTGGACCCAGAGATCCACGTCAGCATCCAGGCGATCCGGCCAGCGGAGCTCAACGATAACGTTGCCAGGGCTACGTATCGAGTCTTGCGCGGTAGCGCGTGGGTTGAGATGGGGCAGGAGCAACAGCACCAGAATCACAAATCCAGCCAGCGCCAGCATGATGACGTCGCGGAACACGGTGGCTCCGCTTTCGTCGTCAAACAAATCAATTTCGCGCATGCTCTTCCGCTGACTCCATTAACGCGGCGAGTAACTTGATTGTGCCACCCGCAAGCAAATGATGGTTGGCCATCAGCCAAACATTCAGGACTGCGCCGACCAGCGTGGTGTAAAGCGCTGTCGACATACCCCTGACGAGGGTGGAGACCATCGGAGCGATGGCATTAACGTCTGAGGCATGCTTTGGGTCAACCCCCGAGAGCGCGATGATAAAGCCGACCACGGTACCGATAAGACCGAGGAGCACCAGACTGTTCGCGATGTGCCGTACGATGACGATGCGGTGGGCGAGCCTCAATCGCAACGCACCGATGAGGTTTCCCCCGCTTTCTGAGTCTCGTCCACGCAATGGTGTCAGATCTCCCGCGGCGCTCGATCGGGCGAACCGATCGGATTCCCTCACACGATTAAGCTCACGGCTCGTCTGCCAAACCTTCCGCCCACAAAGACCAAGACCAATTAGGAAGACGAGTGAAATCACGACGGACAGATACGTGCGGTCGGCAGCAATGACCATGTCCACCAAGCCCTGAACATAGGCCGCGCCCACCAGTGCAAAAGCGACCAGGTTAAGGAGCAAGAATCGGAGAACTAGGAGATACCTGTAAGGATCGTGCGCGCGTTTTCGCACCTTGTCGAACAACCATAGCACGCGCTGGCGGATGGTTACGGTTTCCTCCGCCGACGCGTCGCGGGACAGATCGGCGGAGTGGGTCGGGGCTCGATCCTTGAACGGCTGACGGCCTTCGCCCACAGCGGATTCCAGTGGCCGCCTCGTATCGTCCTGGCTGAGGACGCTCTTCATTGGTTGAGGCACCTCGCTTTAGCTAATGTCTGGGTAGACTGACTGCAATTCGCGTGCCATCCAACCTCTACAACCAGAAATAGTCGCTAATAAACAGAGGCTTATGACCATAAGGACAAAGGCGATAATTCCGTTGGTCCGCGCGGATGACGGGTGGGAAGGGGTCTTCTGGCTCGCCGGCCAGAACGCATGTGGCGGTCAAGCATCGCCCCGCCACGACGTGTAGCAACACTCCAGGTTACGAGCCGGCTGCCGAGCGAACTCGTCGATCTCGGTTTACGACTGGGAGAGCTGCTCCGACCCGACTAAAGTGGCATATGTAGATTACCGTGGCTACTCGTCTTTCTTATCGCCGGACCCAAAGAGCCGACCAAGCTTGTCACGCGCTGCCTCACCTGGCGAGCGTGTCTCGCTCTTCTCTCCCGCAGCGAACAGGCCATCGAGCTGGGTCTTTGCCGCCCGCGCCTTGGAATCATTGCGCTGGACGTAGGCGTTAGGCCTGGGCTTGAAATAGTCGCAAAAGTTGGCGCGTTCCTTTTCGCTGACGTCTTCGGCCCGGTCCTCGGTGCAATGGTTACTCACGCGGGGATCGTAGAACGCACACATCCGGCACACATGCAGCTCGGCCCCGCAATCCGTGCATTCCGCCCGCCGCGATAGCGGCAGTTCTTTCAATGAAGCACCACATTTCCAGCAAACAAGCGGCGTTGACATGACAGCTGTACTCCAAGCGATACTGACCGGGCTCGATCCGTATATATTATGATCCTATTGATTCTGCAGGCTATCAAAAAAGAGTATCTTTTTTTCCTTGACCAGACGCCATGCCAGCCAATCTGACACCGGAGTACAAGGCGGCCGAGGCCGCTTTCAGGAGAGCGCGCGATCCGAAGGAGCGCCTGGACTGCCTGCGCGAGATGCTGCGTACCATCCCCAAGCACAAGGGGACCGAGCACCTGCAAGCGGCTATCAAAACCCGGATCAAGCAACTCACCGAGGAGCTGACCGGACCGAAAAAGGGCGGCACTCGCGGAGGGCCGTCGACGGTCATCCGCCCGGAAGGTGCCGCGCAGATCGCGCTAATCGGTCCACCAAATGCAGGCAAGTCAGTGCTGCACGCGAGACTGTCCGGATCCAATGCGCAGTCTGGCCCCTACCCCTTCACCACTCAGTTCCCGCAGCCCGGAATGCTACCCTGTGACGATATCTACTTTCAGCTCATCGACTTGCCACCGGTTTCGCCCGAGCACTCGATACCCTGGCTCGCCAATGCGCTGCAGCCGGCTGACGCGTGCCTATTAGTCGTGGACCTTGGCGATCCCGCCTGCGTGGACCAAGTGATGGCGCTTCACGAAATTCTGACCAAAAGGCGTGTGACCCTGACCGATATCTGGGACGAGGCCTCGGAATCCAAGGACAACGAGGATGAGCTAGCCGACCCGTTCGGGATCCGTTTGCCAACCTTGATGATCGCGACCAAGGCCGATCAGCTGCCAGCTTTACATGACGAGCTTCAGGTGTTCCAGGAGCTCACCGGCCTGCGCTACCCCGTCATTGTCACGTCGGCTACCACCGGCGAGGGGTTGGATGAAATTGCGCCGTGGCTCTTCCGTAGCCTCGGCATCGTACGGGTGTACACGAAAGCACCGGGACGACCGCCGGACAAGGACAAGCCCTTTACAGTTCGCCGCGGACAAACCGTGCACGACGTGGCGGTGCTTGTGCACAAGGAAATCGCGCAGTCGTTGAAATATGCGCGGCTTTGGCGAGGCAGTGCGTTCGACGGACAGCAGGTAGGGCGGGACCACCCGGTCGTCGATGCCGACATCATCGAGCTTCACGGCTGAGGGTACTATTCCCTCGGCGTGTCGCGTCCACCCTTAGCTTGGTGTGGTCGGAAAGTCACCGGGGGGTAGTTGCAGGTAATAGCCCTGCTCCTTCAACTGGCGGCGCACCTCTTTTGGATCCGCCTGTGCCAAGGTTCGCTCTGGGGTTAGCTCAAGCGTCATCACGAACCCCAACTTGCCCAGCAAAGCCAGAAGCGTCTTCGGCACACGCGTAAAGTCATTCTCCTCTTCGACATAGAGATACGTATCTACCCGCCGGTACGACTTATAGATGGCACATTTCATAGTCTAAGCGAACCAAACCCAAGCGTACTTCCTGTCTGAAATATCAGACTGCGTCCGGAGACTGAAAGTGCCAATCCTGAACGAGTCTGGTCCTCTAATTACCAGATCGCCCATGCCATCGGATCGTCGTTATCCCACTGTGGCGGTGTAAGGCTTTGCGCACGACTACGAATGAGGTCTTGCCAACAATCATATGGACCCGCCCGGTAGGGTGAATTCCATCGAAGAAGATAAACCTACCAAACTTGTCCTCACCGCAAATGACTCGCCCTTCCATGGTGATCTCCATTCATCCTTGTCGCAACCGACTCTTCTTAGGAGACAAGTGTGTTCCGTTCACATAGCACATAGGAAATTCAAGAGAAATAGTTTCACCCGTCCGGGTGTAATTCATTTGAGCGTTTGTATGTAGGTAATCACACCCCCGATCGATTGATCATCGCGCAGGAACTTGGCCATACCTTGCATCGTCCGTCCTCCAAGATAGCATTGCTCACGCTTCATCCGAGTTGCGGCTGCGTCTTTTGAACACTCTCGCGAGCGCTCATGCTTTCCCACCAACGACGAAGACCGGGTTTCTTCTCTAGAATTGGTCCGCTTTCTGGTGTCATTACAAAGTATGCATAGATCGGAAGCAGATGCAGGTCGGCGAGACTCAGCGTATCGCCAGCGAGATAAGGTTGATCGTCGAGAAAATTCTCTAGTACGTCCATGCACTTTTGAACCTGCGGTAAGGCCGCTTTGATCATCGCCTCATCCGGCTCGCCGCCCATCATCGGCGTGACCAGACGCTGCATGACCACCTGTCCGATTGTTGGCGTATAGGTGTAACAGTCCAGGATGCTGATAACCTGTGCCATATGGGCGCGCTGGCGCGGATCCTTAGGTTGAAGATCCGGTCCGGCGAAGGCCTCATCGACGTAGCGCTGAATCGCGCATGTCTCATATAGCCGGAAACCGTCGTGTTGAAACGCAGGGACCTTTGCAAACGGGTGTCGTGCCAGCTGTTCCGGCGGCATGCCCTTGGCAAGAAAATCAAATTCTTCGAACTTATACGGAACGCCTTTCTCTTCGAGCGTCAAACGGGCACTTCGGACGAAGGTGCTAAACCCCGGACCATAAAGGATCGGATCGGCCATGACGTTCTCCTCCATGTTGATTATGATGAAGACGCTATTGTAGGCGCGTGGTTGGGCGATAACAATGATGCACACAACTCCGCGAACGGGATGCGTATCGGCCGTAACAGGACGTTACGTCACACCACCGGACAACTAGGAAACAAGAACTTGACGCTTCTTCAAGTCGGCGTTAGCGATCAAACCAACGACTCGTGTGTTGAACGCACGAATCAAGACCTGACTCCTGATGTGCTTTATCATGGCCCTACCGGAAATCGGTCTTCGTCAATGTCTGGCGCAACTCGTGACTAGCCATTCTTGAACAATAGGCTATAGTAGGGTAGGCATGACTGATCTAGAAACCTACAGAGAACAGCTGATCACCGACCTCGGCATGCGCGAGCTGAAAGTCTATGAGGCGCATGCCGAGCCGCCCTACTTCTACCAGTATGAGGACGATGGGTCGATTTATGTCCATACCCGTTTTATCGATCAGGCAAACGCTGTCGTAGGAATCTTCTCGCTAGAAGGTGACTTCATCTACGGCGGCCCCGCAACCACCACGCACTAAAGCGAAAAAAGCCCTCATACGGGCTTACGCCAACCCGCCGTACAAAAAAGCTACAGGACCTGACAGTCGTTCACCGAGCGCTGGCTCGGCCGCAAGCGTGCGCTCGGGCGACGCGACGCTGAGCGCGCAAAAAAAGTGCCGCCCAGCGGAGGCGGCACAAGGCACACACCAACATCGGAGACTTTCAGTTGCCCGGAGCTTCCCCGGGGCCGGTTTAATGGCTGAACTGCCCGTGCATGGCTTTGTTCAACAGCACCAGGAACTGCTCGCCATCGACACAGATAACCTCTTCGTGGTCGCCCGCCTCGAAGTAGATTTCGGATTGGCCGACGAGACTGTCATCCAGGAGCGTTGTTACCCCATAAGCAGGACCTAGCGGGGGGATGGCGCCCAGCTCGCAGTCCGTGAATATGGTCGCAATGCGGTATTCCGGTGCAAGCGTTAGGTCGCGCCCCAGTGCCTGTGAAAGCATCAGCAGGTCAACGTGGCGGTCGCTGAGGAGAACCACCATGAGGTAGCCCTCTTTATCAACAAGTACTACCGCTTTGGCCATTTGCCCCACGGGCACGTGCGCCGATTGCGCGGACTCCTTGTTCGACCAAGTATGCGGGTGAGGAACGACCGAGTATGAAATCCTATTGCTTTGCAGATAATTTTCTACGGTGTTTGCAATCGCCATCTCTGCCCCCTTTCCAGACGACACGCCCCCGCTTCTGTCTAAATACAGTCAAGCGATCCGGCATCGACCGGTCTCTTTGAGATCGAATAACTCTGCCGCCGCTCAGGATAAAAGTCGTTGATCCAGGTCAATGAAACATCAGCTGGGGCGGGTGCGCGGGTTGGCCACGGGCAAATCGAATTGAGGCGAGGGCCCGATGGCTGAGGCGGAACAAGGCGAGGGTCCGGTGGAGCCTTTGCCCGGCGAACGGGCGGGCCACGGAAGCCCAGCCCCGGACTTGCAAGCGTAGCGGGAATGCGCAGCACAGACGGGCGGAGCGCATGGATCATCCCGCTGAGCGGGCTCGCCATGGGTGAACCCGAGATGTGCGAATGATCCGTTGACTCGGTGATGACTTGGTTGCCGCCAGGCGACACCTTTGACGACCTAGGTGTAGCCTGAGTACCTTCCCATCATTCTGGCGGTGCGTTCGACCACGTTCTGACACTCTGCGCAGGTACGCACACCGGGTACACTGTGACGCCTTGCCTCTGGTATTTCTTCGCCGCACTCTTCGCAGGTGCGCGCGGATTCGCCGGCGTACTGGACCGTTTTTGAGAGGATAGCGCTGAGGGCTGCTTGCTCCTCTTCGAATGCGCCGTCTGCTTCGTCAGCCATGCTGCCTCCTAAACTCCAAAATTCCCGAGACGCATCCGCTGCGCTTTGACCTACCTTGGTGTTACGGCTAGTCAGCTGCAAGATCCGGGCCACCAAATCGTTGCTCCGCTGGGACCGTGTTCGCCAGGAGATGGGGTTTTATTGCCGAGCCTCACCGTGCCGATAGGTGGCTGGTTATGTCCCCTCACTCAAGCCGCGGACGAGGGCGAGCCGGAGAAGTGACGATGATCCAGTGCATCATCGCCCCGTCGAGCGGGTGGGCCACGAACGGCCCACCCTGGACCGGCAAGCGCAACAGGATTGCGCAGTGATGCAAGGCAGGCCCTGGGTTTTCGAGCGAGGACAGTGAAGCCAAGAAAGCGGCGCCTATACCCGAAGTGACGCGGGATGTCGACAGCGGCTCTCGCGCAAATCAACCACTAACCACACGCTGCCGGACTCACCACTCCCCGGTATTGGGCATCGAGGTCCACGGCTCTTGCGACGGCAGGGCGTCGCCCTTCTGCAAGAGCTCAATCGATATATTGTCGGGTGATTGCACGAAGGCCATGCGGCCATCCCGCGGCGGCCGGTTAATCGTCACCCCTCCGTCCATCAGCCGCTGACAGATGTCGTAGATGTTGTCGACGCGGTAGGCGAGATGCCCGAAGTTGCGACCGCCCGTGTACTTCTCCGGGTCCCAGTTGTAGGTGAGCTCTACCATGGGTGCGCGCTTTGCCCGCGCCGGCTCCACATCCTCAGGCGCCGCGAGAAAAATCAGGCTAAAACGGCCTTGTTCGCTCTCGTATCGATCGATTTCGACCAGACCTAGTTTGTTGCAATAAAAATCGAGCGATGCGTCAACATCGCTCACTCGCACCATGGTATGAAGGTATTTCATATGCCCATCCCCTTGTGAACGGTCTCGAAAGTCGATTCTTGAGCGAGCGCCACCGCACGTCTGGCAGCAGCAATAATACCACCAACTCTGAGATTCCTTGCGTACGGACTTACGCCGGCAACCCCAAGGTTGGCAAACCAGTCGTATACGGCTTAGGCTCTGCGCCACCCAACAGGCAATCGGGAGGAATTATGGCTACCGTCACGGCTGAACTCACAAAGGGAACCGAGGTCACAACCTCAAACGGCCGTCATAGCTGGGGGGCGGACCAGCCAGTGCTTGCAGGTGGTACGGACACGGGCGCCACCCCCCTACGACCACCTGTTGGGTACCCTTGTCGCGTGCATTTGCATCACGCTGGCTCTTACTGCCGCCACAAGAAGATCTCGCTCAAGTCGTGAGCGCACACTACGAACACACGGACGTTCACGCCGACGACTGTGCCGACGGTGAAGATCCGAACAAGGGCTTCATTGAGGCGATCCAGAACGACGTTCGCATTGTGGGCAAATTCAATGATACGAACGGCTCGGGCACATCGTCGAGCGTTGTCGGGCGCACAAGACACTGGCAAATGGTGTAGAATTGATCGACAACGTGGAGTTCGAGTAACGCTCATCAAGACGGTTAGGGGTATTGACACTACTTTGCCTACCTTGCTGCGAAATAGCGAACAGAGGCCCAGGGAGCAGATCCTGAACACTTCCGGATCAAATTTGGTGCGCTTGGCCGGTTGCAGTCACCCCCCACTTCCAACCCACTGTAGACTTAAACGATCCTCCTTAGTTAATTCCACTCGGGTTCCCAGCTTGGCGCATTCTCGACTCAACGTTTCTTTTAGCCACTGTGCATCCGCTTTCGATGCCCGGTTCACCTGGAATTGCTTAATCTGGATGGGCGTCATCTCAAAACGAAAGAGCTTGCCCGTCAATGGATCCACAGTAACAAAGTACATCAATCCTAGGTCATCTCTAAACTCTTCGTACCCACTGATACCTTCGTAGTCGTTGAGAAAGTCACCACAGCCGTAGATGATAGGTCTATCTCGATAAATCTCAATTCCTTTGGGATGGTGAGAAGAATGACCATGGATGACATCTACACCAGCTTCATCAATGAGTTTATGTGCGAACGTTGTTTCCTCTCGGAGAATCTCGTAGCCCCAGTTTGCTCCCCAATGAATAGACGCCACGAGAATATCACCCTCTTGCTTTATCGCCTGCACCTGCACTGTGACATCCCGAATGGTTTCGTTCGATAAGTCTTTCAGAAGATTCACGCCTGCTTTACTTTCGGTCGCTCTCCAATGCCAGGGTATTCCGCTCGATTCCGATCCGAATCCGAATACGATTACCCTTCCCTTTCCGGGCACCTCCAACACCGCTGGCGTTTCTGCCTCAGCAATGTTTCGGCCGGCCCCAGCGCTTTTCACCTTCACTCGTTTCAGCGTCTCCAAAGTCTCTGCAAGACCTGAATAGCCCCAGTCGAGAACGTGATTGTTGGAGAGTACGCAACAATCGATCTTCGCCGCCGTGATACAGGGGATATTCTTCGGATGCATCCGATAGTTTATGCCCTTGCCTTTCCAGTAGTCATCACTCTTCGTGATGGCGGTCTCCAGGTTAATTATTCTTAAGTCGGCCGCCCCACGTTCGAATTCTTCGAGCGCATTGCCCCAAATGTAGGAAAAGTTCACCGGTTTGCTGAACTGCCCACTCATCAGTTCTGCCAGCTCTACGTATCTTATGGCCGTTTTTACGTACGGCTCGTAGATACGAGGATGGCTCGGGTGAGGCAATACTTGATCAATACCTCTCCCGGTCATGACGTCACCAGACAGGGACAAGGTGATGAGGTTCGAATCGCTTGACGGGTCGTTGGCCGCTTGGTTCATTGCCAGCGCCGAGTTCGCAACAACAAACAAACTCTTAACCGCATGAATCAGAAATTCCCGTCGATTCATCGCCGCTCAAAAGTCAAACGGATCCGCTGACACAATCGCCTGCGGAAGCCAGGTCTCATGCACGTGTAGCCATACGAAACCATTCGGTGCGGCGGCGCTGCGTTTGAGAAGAGCGCTGGACAGACGTCCATTGTTGGGCGGCTTCGAGTTAAGTGCGTTCTTCTGCCACTCCTCGTAGGTCACGAGGATAAGATCTCCATCCTCACCGAGCGTGTGCGCCTCAACATTGCGGATGTGTATGCGGAACTGCAAATTGGAACCGTGCGCCCGGCGCATGTCATCAAATAACGCATCGCCTCGCAACATCTTGCCGCCAGGCATCACAATACGGAAGCCCGGCGCGATCCGCTTCTGTAGGTGTTTATCGAAGTACGCGTCGCTGTTCTCACATCGACCGCCAAACCACTCTTCAAGGAAGCGATGCAAATCGCTGATTTCCTGCGAGACCACCGTGTCCATTTGCGACTGCGTCGTCACCTACCACCCTTCCCGTGTGCTGACACGCTATAGAGTCGCACGACTTGCCATTACTATTTTGGTATCACGACCCGCGAGCAAACGGTCCTGATCTCGTCGTACACCCGCTCGGGTTCGTGCTCGTAGCGTCTCGAGAAATGAAAAGGAACCAGATGTTCCACATCCGCGGCGGTCGCAATCTCGCCACAGGCGCGTGCCGTCAGGTGTCCAGTGCGCGCGGCTTGCCCCGCGTCGGCGTCGATGAATGTCGCTTCACAGAAAAAGGTGTGCGCACCGCTGGCCAGTGCCGTCAGCCGTTTGCGGTTATCAGCGGTGTCGGCCAGGTCGGTCGCATAAACGAGCTTCTGCCCCGGTGTGATCAAGACCAGATCATCGGCCAACACGCCAGCATGCTCCACCTGGCCGTCGGGAAGGCGAATCGGCGCCTCGTGCTCCTCGCTTGCGATGCGCAGTTTAAGCTCGCCTAACCACGGCCCCACGGGCAACGACCGCGCAACCAGATGGTCCTTGCGTATGTTGAGTTGCCGTGACTGCTCGAAAGCAAACGCCAGAACCGGTATACGATGATCGAGAGTGATGGCACGCACACGAAAGGTAGGTTCATCCAGGATAACGGCGTCTTCGACCGATCGCTCACCGATCTGTCTAGCACCGGCGCGCCCCGCCCGTATCGTAAACCGTACCAGGTCCTCGTCGTGAAGCTCCGCGACTTCGAACCGCGGGCCGTGCTCGCCGATGCGGTCCCAGTGTATACCGCTGACCAGGCCTTCGATGTGCGCGGCGATGCCCGGCGGTCCGAATAAACGGCATACAGGAAAGTCCCCGATGCGCGAACGGAGCAACCAGAGAAACCCCCCGATGTGATCGATGTGGGCGTGGCTGATAAAGGCCTCGGTAACCTGGTGGGCAATGCGCCCCGGTAGTCGCGAGCCCTCTCCCAGATCGAACAGCAGGCTACGTCTCTGGTGTCGCAAACGCACGTGCAATAGCGGATCGCCGAAGATACCGTTGACGAGAGTGACGGTGGCGGCGCCGATTCGAGCGACCGGACAGGGTCCACCCGGACTGCCGACAGCAGGATAGGGTCTGACATCGGGTGGCGGAATGTATCGAAGTGTGGTCGACCCAAAAGGTTTAACGGTGTTCAGCAGCCCATCCTTGCCGCGCTGCGCATCGCGTACCAGCAGGGTGTTCCCCCTTGTCCGCGCCTGCGGCATTCGGACTTGAAGGCTATCTCCATCGCTACCGATGACTTCACCCAACGCGACGGTGCGCGATTGTGCAAGCAACGCGACCTGCCGGCCGGTCCAGGCGGCCATCACATCGATCGGGGGTGGTGTACCGAGAAGCTGCACATCGGTCAGTCGGATCCGTCGCGTTTCGGCATTCTTAAGATAGGCGTCCCACAGGCGGGTGCGCTGGCGGGCGCGCTGCCGTTTGCTTGGACAGCGTGCCGCTGCAGCTGCCGGCACGATAAACATCTCGATCCCGAGTGTCGCAAGCTCGCTCGGCAACGGTGTCGCCTGGCCGGCGCGCACCAAGACGAGCACGACATCGATATCGGCGGCTTCGACGAGACCCAGCAAGAGCTCGGCACCGGCCACACCACGCACCACACCCGGTGCATCAACGAACAGCATACTAGACGTTTTCCGTTCCGCCAGCCGTCGTACCGCCGCAACCGAGGGCAACCGAAATCGCCCGGCATCCAGGGTGCAAAGCGCTTCCACATCGACGAGCGCCCAGCCCTCGCCCTGCCACGCGCCAAGACACACCGCACCCGGCATACCGAACATAGGGGAACCGAGGTCGGCACCGATGCATTCGGAACCGCGCCCGGCATTCAGTAGCGTACGCGCTAGCTCCGTCGCGAGCGTGGATTTGCCGATACCGGGCGCCCCGAAAAGCAGAACACGCCGGTCGCGCGACAGCACGCGACCTATAATAACATCCGCCGCGTAGGCGAGTGCGGGCAAGCTGTCTGCGTAGCTCATGGTCAATGCTCGGGCCGGCCCTTACCCATTTCCATCTATTCCTTCAACTTGATCTTCAGCCTCCCCTCTTCCACACGGATGTCATCCACGCCGTCGGCAAATGCCTTCCAGAAACCTCTTTGTCCGCCGAACTCCTTCACCAGGTCGATATTCTTGATGTCTCCCAGCCAGGCATTGGGGAGCGGAACACCCATGACACTGATACCCCTTAAGACCACAATCGGTCTACCGTTGGCATAGGCCATCTCGACCCCAGCTCTCACTTTCAGCGTCTGCCCGCCCATAACAGGAAAGTCCTCGTCTACCGGCAACAGGAGTTTCGCGCTGATAAGGTTGTCGGACAAATGGATCGCAACTTTGCTCGCGAGATCAGTATTCTTCGCCAGCAACGCGTTGAGCTCACGCTCCGTCAACGTGATATCTCTACTGGCGCCTTCTTCTGAATAACGCTCCGGCGTAAGCGCACCACCGGAATCGGTGGCCGTCCTTTCCTGTTTAGTTTTTGTCGAACTCCTGCCGCGGTGGCGCCTGCTGGCCCCCAGCGCCTCCAGTCTTTCCAGCTTAGTGTTCAGGGCTCGCTCCTCCTTGGTGCTCAGCGTGACAGGTGTGAACGCGGTTGGAAAGATATAAGCCTTGATGATCCAGATGCTCGCAATGGTCGTTAATACGACGGTGGCGAGAATAAACAGCACGACGTGGAGCCACCCGAATCGCTTGCGGTCGGCGTTCATCAGGTTGTCAGTGGTAGTGTTCATACACGAATATGGGCGTGAGACGGAATCTGAGTAAAGCCGGTTCACACGCCAGAACCTCACTTAATTTTCGTGAACCTATTCCAGCATTCCCTTAATTGTGCTTTCGTACTCCGGAAAATAGCGACCAATGACGGGGAGATCAAAACTCCCGAGAATACTGGTATTGGGTTCGCGTTCTAGCAGAAATTCGAACGATTTCCGAACCAGCGCTTCCGCGCTCGCCCGACCGCCGGTGAGCTTTTGATAGTAATCGGGACTCACGGTGACTGTGTGTGTGGTGGTCCTGGCGGCTTTGACCACAACTTTGAAGGTCCTGCTATCAATCGTTTCGACATTAATCATGGCCGATACGCTGGTTTAATGGGCTCAAGCGACCTGTTCAGCTTTGTTCGTACGCCACCAAAACAACGCCTAGCTTGCGCTCCACTTCCTTAAGCCGGTTGAGGTGTTCGCCAGAAAGCTTGGCAACCGAGGCATCCGGCGCCAACGCCACCACTACCTTGTCAAGGTCCTTCTCGAGGACTTGAACAGTTTGGACAGCAGTGTTGTTAAGAGAAGCGAGATGATAATTAGGGTAGGACATGGCGACCTCCAGGCGGTTGCTGACGGCTGTTTGGAGAGCGCTAGTGTACGGTGCTAGACGCCATCTGCCCAGAGGCACAGCGTTACCGGCCAAATCAGCGGCGATTTCGTCGAATTATTTTGGTATGGCCTCGGTGTCCTCGACGATGTCATTAGCAAAGACACCAGGCTCTGGAAGATTTTCCGATTCTTTGCCTCCACGCTCCCGTTGGTGACACCACTGAACCAACTCCCCGCAACCAGAAATCGTGCTGGCCGAGATCCAATCAACACCGTCCTCACGTACGACGCACAACTCACGGCCCACGGGTCACGATTGACCCGGTCAAGAGCTGACCTCGCCACAGCCATCTTGAATGGTGATGTCGAATACGCCAAGGTTTTCCAGGACTTCGCGGTCGGTCCCCGCCGGAACGATCAACCATATGGTCTGCAAATGTTTCAGTGAGACTTGTTCCAAGGCGTCCCTTAGCAACTTTACAAACCGACGCTTATCCAACGATCCATGTAAGGTTCCGAGCATAGGGATAGCGACTGAATGCAGCTCCCTCTGCTCGGCCGCTCGAAAGATGTTGTCAAGGGCACGCCCAATCCACTCTTCCCGCCAAGAGGGATTGCTTTCCAAGTCGTGGACAATTGCGAGAAATCGCAGGGGCGAACCACCCTTCACCACCACTGTCCCCGGCATCTTCGGTTTCGTATCAAGGGCCTGTTTGATTAGTTTATCGTGCGGCTCTTTGACATCTTGGAGTTGTAGATCAGCGCTCAAAACGAGTGAGGTATCCTCCTCCGCGACGATAGCACCTAGCGAAGAGACGGAGACAAACTCTGGCGGCACGGCCACAATGCGAACGCCCCCAATCATGTTTGCTTGATGTACCCCTGTTGCCTGTCCTGTTTCTACCTGAAAGTTTCTGTGATTTCTCTTCGGTTTTTTCAATACTTTCGTCTGTCAGCCAGAAGATGACCGTCCTGAGAGTCGATCGAATGATCGCGGCTGGCTTTCTCTAATTCGTCTCATACGAGTGTGACTGCCGTGCCGCTAAAGCCGTGTCTACGCGTTCCGCTACATCATGACCTTTTCAGTCATGGCCTCCTCG
>JBHIDJ010000022.1:0-32829 GCA_046760105.1 Acidiferrobacterales bacterium
AGGGGCTGGTGCCCAAGCCGGGATCTTCGGCGCCAGTATGCAGATCAATACCGAGCTTGCCGTTGTTGAAGATCGCGTTCTCACTGATGCGGTTGGCCTCGTGCGGGGGGCTATTGGCATTGACGATCATGACGCCCGAGCCCGTGTTGGTGGTGATGATGTTGCGCCGGACGGTGTTGTTATCACCAAATATCCGCATGCCCGCGTCTTCCGCACCGCCGCTACCGTTGCCGGTAATCGTGTTGTTCTCGATGAGGTTGGTGCCCCCGCCATTGAACATATCGACACCCGCGCCCATATTTGCCGCGAACAGGTTGCCACGCACGGTGGTAGCGGTGGTGGCGGCGTTGATGTCGATGCCATCGGTGCCGAGGTTGATAAGCCCGTTACCGCGGATCTCGTTGTCCTCTACCGTCCAGGTGTTGGCGCTGTTAAAGAGAAAAACCCCAAAGAACCCGCCAAAGCCGATCAAGTTGTTGCGAACGGTGCCGCTATCGGGGGTCTCCACCCAGATGTTGGCCCCGCCGGTGCGCACGCCCGCGCCTGGGTCGGTGAAGCTCGCGGCACTGGCCCCAAGCACGTTGGCCTCGATGAGCGTGTTGGTGACCCCCGGCTGATCGAGGAAGATGTTGCCCTGAGGCGTGAACAGACTCACCCCGTCGCCGAACCCATAGATTGCAAACCGCCGGATGGTGACGTCATTGGCCTGCGCGTCGAGGCCCTTCATCAGGGTGTTGTTGTTGACGATCTCAAGCTCCGGCCCCGGCACTTGCGAGAGGGTCAAAGCATCCACCCCGACGGTGCCGCCGGTCCCGAGCACGGTGGGGTTGTCATCGCGCACGGTGACCCCATCGGCACGGGAGTAGGCGGTGCCATCGAGCGTGGTGAAGGCATCCGTGATGGCGGGCAGGGCGGTGGTGACCGAGATCCGCCACCAGCTGTTGCCGCCGCTTGTCTGGTTGGTCGGCACCGCCGGCACAAAGCGCATGGCGTTGGCGCCTGTAAGCGCATTGGCATTCTGGATGAACTGGCGAAGTGAGCCCTGCACCGTGCGGTTGGCACCGGCATCATCGTCTTGGGCATCGCCGGCAAGCGTGTTGGTGACAACGTTGAGACTGTAGGCCGAGTCCACCCCCGTGACATTGGACCCGGCGACCACCACACGGGTGAGGTGTTCTGCAGTCGGCAACGTGCTGGCGTCATCAGAGACCAGGGCCAGCTTGCCGCCGTAACAGGCCCCGGGGGCACCAAGCTCCACGGTGGTCCCCGTCCCATCATCACACCACGTCCCCGCCACCCCGTAGGTCTGCTCGGCCCATATATCGCCAATCCCAAAGCCGCCGTTGAAAATCGGTGGCAATGAGTTGGGAATGGAGTCTGTCACCACCCAATAAGTGTCATTAGTCAGTCCGGTGAAGGAGTAGTTGCCTGAGCCATCGGTGGTGGTGGTGCCCACCAATGCATCCGGGGCATCGGGAAGGTTGTTGCCGTTGCTGTCACGGTACAGGTTGACCGTGACATCCGCGACAGCCACTGCGTCGGCGAGGTTGGCATCGCCGTTGGGGTCTTGGTAGACGGTGCCGGAGATGTTGAAACTGCAGCTGCCCCCCGCGGTTGCCCACTCGATGTTCCTGCGCATGAGAAGCTGCCCGTTGGCATTGAGGGAGTTGATATCAAAGCCGCCTCCGCCCCACGGTAGATAAACGCGACGCCCGGCGGCAGTGCCGCCTGGGGGCGTGGTCAAGGTTCCGCCAACCTCGATCACAACCAATGTACCGTTAGCTGTTGCAGGTTGTTCAGCCAGGAACTGCGCGCCGGCGGCGATGGTCCCGCTGACGGTGTGAAGTGACTGACTTGATGTGGTGATGGTGAGCGAGGCAAGGCTGAAGGGAGAGGTGATGTAATGACTGTTGTCCGTGATGTCAATCGCGGTTGACGGGTAGTTGGCAAAGCCCGATGAAATACCGAACTCATCGGTAAGCGCGTCCTCGTCATCGACGACCCCGATACACGCGTTTGTTAGCTTGGTGCCGAGGTCGCCGGAATTGATCTCCTCCGAGATGTAGGCCGCATCGGACGTCGCAACAGCGGCGTCGAAGGCGGCCTGAGATTCGGTCGCTTCGATCAGCGTAACCGTGTACCCCCACGATTCGATTAGCGCCTTTTTCGCGGCGTCTTGCGCAGTCAAGACCGTCTTGTTCGCCACTACCAGGAGAACTACGCCACTGGTGGCGGTAGTGACCGTAAAGGTTTCGGAAAACTCCGAGGTGGACAGAAAGCCCGTACAGGTGCCATCCGTACACTGGGTGGTGGTCGCAGTCAGGATATCTCCCGCAGAGCCGCCAAAGCTGTGGCTAAAGCTCTCCGCCCCGGAACCGGTGTGGTTGATATTTGTTGAGCTTACGAAGGTCTCGCCCTCGCCGTTGCCGGAGGGATCGGCCCCCGACGGGTTCGTAAAGAACTCGATACGGTAGTCACCTGCGGGCAAATCCAGTACGAAGTCAACGCTGACGGTGCCCGCGCTTTCCGTCGCGGATGCGATCACCGGGAAGTTCAGCAGGTCATTACCACCGGGATCCCCATCACCACCATCGTTGCTCGTGACATCATCGCCGGTATTGGTTGCTGTGTCGGTAAGATCGATCCCCAGGTCGCCATTGTTGAAAATGGAGTTCTGGCTAATGACATTACCCGTGTTGCCATTGAGCACGACGATACCATCGCCGGTATTCCCCGTGATCGTGTTCAGCGTGATGGTGTTGTTGCTACCATCGCGCAGACCGATACCGGCATCCTGATTACCGGCGCTAGTACCGTTGCCCTTGATAACGTTATTGGTGATGATGTTGTTGTCGTTGGAGGTGCCCTGAATATCGATGCCGAAGGCAGCGCTGTCTTTGATAACATTGCCCGAGATCGTGTTGTTGTTTGATCCACCCGTAATTAGTACACCATCACTATTTATGTCATCTAATCCAGTATCGCGAATAATATTATTCAGGATCTGTGAGTTATTGGTTCCGTTATTCATCGTGACACCAGCCCCGCCATCGTTCCATAGTGTGCTGTTACGGACAATTACGTTTGACGACCCCCCCTCGGCGCTCACAGATTCGTTGACGAAACCTGAAGTACCACTTAGCCCTAAATAGTCGATGATGACGTCATTGGCCGTGACGTCCAGTACGGGCGCAGCAACCGTGCGCTGATAATCCACAATCACCTCCGGCCCCGTCGTGGTCTCAGGGACCGCACTGTTGGTATCCCCGGTAAAGGCGGTCTGGGTGGTGCCATCGATGCTGGTATTCGCATCGGTGATGATGGGCAAGCCCGTCGTGGGCTGGATCAGCATCACCGTGCCGCCGCCCCCATCGATGGTGGCGACCAGTTCATTCGCCGGAATCCGAAACATGGAACTCTGGGTAGCCACCACGGCGTTGGCATTCTGAATAAACTGCCGCAGTGAGCCCTGCACCGTGCGATTGGCCCCTCCATCATCATCGCCGTCGCGGGTGTTGGCCACCGGTACAAAGCTAAAGGCGAAGTCCACCCCGGTGACGTCGGCGCCCGAAACCGTCACGCGCGTGACGTGCTCGGCCGTGGTCAGCGCTGTGGCATCATCCGACGTGTTGTTGTCCTGCCCGCCGTAACAGGCGCCCGCGGCCCCAAGCTCGGCCGTGCCGCCAGCCCCATCATCACACCAGGCCCCGGCGATGCCATAGGTCTGTTCGGCCCAGACATCGCCCTGGGTGAAAGGGCCATTTAAACCGGCATTAGGCGTCACGGTTTTGGAATCCACTGTCACCCAGTAGATGCCGGCGCTGACGCTTGAGAACGTGTAGTTGCCGCTGGCATCGGTTGTGGCGCTGCCAATCAAGCTATCGGCGGCATCCGGCAATCCATTGCCATTGTCCTGGTAGAGCCTCACGGTGGCGCCAGGTCGCACCACACCATCGGCCAGATTAGCGTCACCATTGAGGTCTTCGAACACCGAGCCGGAGATGGTCGGGGCTGCCTCTCCCACCACCGCCGTACCGAAACCGCCGTTCCCCAAGTCCCGGTAGGCGATCACCACATGGGTGGGGTCCAGCGCGGTGGCGGAAGTGAACCGGCTGTCTGCCGAATTGAAAACGGTCTCGTTGCCGTAGGTGATGGTGTCTCCGGCCGAGATGGTTCCCACTACGGCGGTGCCGAAACTCGAATTCCCGCCATCCCGATAGGCAATCACCGCATGGGTGCTGTCCAGTGCGGTGGCCGAAATGTAAATGGTAAACGCCGCATTGAAGCTGACCGCGGTACCGAAGGAGATGGTGTCCCCTGCCGAGATGGTTCCCACGATCGCCGAGGCGTCAGATAGGGAATTATCCTGATAGGCAATCACCACATGGGTGGGGTCGAGCGCGGTGGCGGAAATGTAGTCGGTCGATGCCGACTGGAAGACGACTGGGGTGCCGTAGGTGATGGTGTCTCCGGCCGAGATGGTTCCCACCACGGCGGTGCCGAAATTGGAATTCCCCAAGTCCTGATAGGCAATCACCACATGGGTGGGGTCGAGCGCGGTGGCGGAAGTGAAACTCGTATCGGCTGAATTGAAAACGAACTCGGCGCCGAAGGTGATGGTGTCTCCGGCCGAGATGGTTCCCACCACGGCGGTGCCGAAACCGCCATTCCCAAAGTCCCGGTAGGCGATCACGACGTGGGTGGGGTCCAGCGCGGTGGCGGAATTGGACCGGCTGTCTGCCGAATTGAAAACGAACTCGGCGCCATAGGTGATGGTGTCTCCGGCCGAGATGGTTCCCACCACGGCGGTGCCAAAAAAGGAATTTCCATCATCCCGATAGGCGATCAGCACATGGGTGGGGTCGAGCGCGGTGGCGGAAATATGGGTCGTATCCGCTGAATTGAAAACGAACTCGGGGCCGTAGGTGATGGTGTTGCCTGAGATGGTCCCCACAACGGCGGTGCCGAAACCGCCATTCCCAAGGTCCCGGTAGGCGATCACCACATGGGTGCTGTCGAGGGTCGTGGCGGAGGTACGGAAAATATCCGCCGAATTGAACACGTACTCGGCCCCGAAGCTCAGGTCCAAGTCGGCGTACACGGGAAAAACCGCCCCCTTTAACCAGGCGACAGGGATGCGTTTGGTGATGAGAAGGCGGCCCCCTTTATTCTTGAACTCCAAGGACAGGGGGATGGTGTTTTGGGCGCTGTCCCAGGCGTGGGCGGGCCGGATAAAGCTTTTCTCCTCACCCTTGCCGAACGCCACCGGCTCTGCCCGGGCGACGAGTGTTTCTTTCTGATCCCAGCGGCGCACCTGCTCGCCCCCGAAGGTGGCTTCGAAGATGGTCCCCGCATCGGTGTCGATCTCAAATTCGACTTCCAGGAACTCCGCCTCCGCGGGAATGGCCCCTAGGTTATCGAGTCCGTCGAATCGCACGATTTTGCGGAAAACGTGGTTCTTGGTTACGACACCGAGGTGGAGCCCTTCCCCGTAAGCGTTTTCATAAATCACACCTTTGCCGGCGAATTGTGGCTGGTCCTCGCCCTCGACCTCTTGGGCGTTGGTGATGAGCCGCGCGGTGACGGGCTCCACTTCTTCTTTGATCCGGGTCTTGTACCCGGAGGAGCTGGACCAGCGGAGGCCCGTGGGGGTGAAGGCAAGGCGGTGGTCTTTGTAGCGATACTCAAGGGGAGCCCTCGCGCCCAGCTCCACCGCGAGGGTGGCGTGGTAGCGGGCCTCGTCCATCGAGAACGCCCTGTTGCCAAAACGGAGCGTGGTGTCGGTGAGTGCGAGCTTGCCGTCTTTTTCATAAAAGACGGCTTCTCGCAGAAAGTCTTGCTGGGCAGCGTTCAGTGCATCCGGAGGATGGCCCGCGTGAGGGCGTGGGAGCCTCGGGGTTTGCGAGGCGGGGAAGGTGCCGATCGAACCAAAGTCGGTCGCAGCCTGAACCACGGTGGGCGCCAAGGCAACGGCGCCCAGGAGCAGAAGCACCAGCGCGAACAGCGAGGTTCTGATCTTTACCCTTCGATTACTTTCAGCGGACCCATCCTTGGTACTGCTGGGGTTCGCTGTGAAAATCATCGCTGTCGGTGGGCGTGCCTCGTTTCTCGCGCTCTTTGCCGGGTGCGTACCTGCGTCCGATGACAAGGGCTAAGGTTGGGGGTGGACGTGCTGCTGGGGGACATGGCACGGGGATGTATCGCGCGCAGGGGTGAACGCGCGTCGGCATGCATCCGATGCGCGCCTACGCGTCTTATCTCATTCACAGTCGGCACCGTTGTCTGAGGTCGCATCTCCGTTACCCAGATAAAAAAAGGCCTGCACGTGCAAAGGGCAGGCCTTCATAGAATCGTTGTCCTCTTCCACTTCGGCAGCCGGTACGGCCATATCCGGTTAGGACACAGGCTCCGGCTTTGCGAACCTTACCTTTCGGTAAGGCAGCCCTTATCGGTGTACTGCGTGTCTCGCGGCGATGATTCCGTCAGTACCACCCGCCGCGGCATCGGTATAAACGCACGGGCAGGTGACAAACCGCTCAGCAAATGCAACGCAAGCTGCGTGCCATATCCTTGGCGCTCGGGCTATTGAGAAGATTCAGATAAGAAAATCAGATAGTTATCTGTAACTCAGCGTGACAAGTTGGGCATTGCCTTAGAGTATGTGTGTGTTCCACCGGCTTTTCCCTTGAGGGGGCACGAAAACGCGGCTTCGCAGCGACCCCCAACGGCATGTCTAAGCCAAAAAACGTCAGTTTTTTGAGGGCTCGGAAGCAGCTAACGATCTGATTTTTTGGGTCTTTCTGGTGGGTGCTAAGATGCGATTAAGCATCAGGACTGGTTCGCTTCTTGGCGCTGTTACGATCCACCATCGGTTTTAGTTCTCACATGCGTCAGCCTTATGCATCGTTAATTTGATCAGACGAAATGCATTGATCTTCGAATCGGTAATGCGGCAGATTGCAGAGACAAGGAGTTAAGGAGTACCGATGATGCGAGATAAACCACTTGCGGGCACACGCGTTTTGGATCTGACCCGGCTGTTGCCGGGATACGTGTGCACCTTGCACCTCGCTGACATGGGCGCCGATGTCGTCAAGATCGAGGACCCATGGCAGGGTGACTACGGCCGCGCGATGGGTTCTGCAAAGAACAGCACCTCGCTCTATTTTCTTGTGATGAATCGCAACAAACGGGGTCTTAAGCTGAACCTCAAAGAGGAGCAGGGGCGCCAGGTGTTTCTCGACTTGGTGCGTGGGGCAGATGTCGTTGTTGAGAGCTTTCGCCCAGGGGTAGTCGATAAGCTTGGCATTGGCTATGAAGCAGTGCGCACGCTCAATCCGCGAGTCGTCTATTGCTCGATTAGCGGTTATGGTCAGACCGGTCCTTACCGCGATAAAGCAGGTCACGATATCAACTACTGCTCGTACGCCGGGATCAGCGATCAGATAGGCGAGTGCGGTGGTCCACCGGTAGTCCCTAACTTTCAGATCGCGGATCTTGCCGGTGGTTCGTTGAGTGCTGTGATGGGTATCCTTGCGGCACTCGTGGACGTCCAGCGCACGGGTATCGGGCGCTATGTTGATGTGTCGATGACGGATTGTGCACTTGCGCACAGCGTTATGTCATTGGTCGCGCAGACCGAAAGCGGAACACGATCGCGCGGTGAAGGCCTTTTGTCGGGAGGTCTACCCTGCTATGGCATCTACGCGACAGCCGATGATCGTTACATGGCACTGGGTGCATTGGAAAAAAAGTTCTGGCAATCATTCTGTGAGGCAGTTGAACGGCCCGACTTAATCCCGAAACACTGGGTGACGGGGAAAGAAGCGGACGCGATACGCGCTGAAGTCGCGGCGATTTTCGGATCCAACACGCAGGCCTACTGGATAAAACGATTCACTGATGTTGATTGCTGTGTCGCGCCCGTGCTGACACTTGCCGAAGCTATGGAAAATGAGCAGCTGCAGGCCCGCAAAATATTTATCATGACCGAACATCCTACCGAGGGCTCCGTGCCCCAGTTCGCATTTCCAATAAAACTTAGCGAGTTTGAATTTACTATCGACCGTCCGGCACCGATGCATGGCGAGCACAGCAAAGAGATACTCGCCGAGGCGGGCTATAGCGATGATCGAATCGCAGAGCTCGAGGCCGCTGGCATCATCTAGTCGTACGGTACTGGCCGCGGCCGCACCAGATCGCGTATAGTCCCGTAGCAGCGCGTCACCGTTTCCACTGATTTTTTTAAAGCATTCCTGATGAGGGAGGGGTAAAGGCAAAGATGAGCGATTACGTCGCACCGATTCGCGACATGGAGTTCGTACTGAACGAGCTGGCTGACCTCAACGCGATCGCAGCCTTACCGGGATATGAGCAAACCACACCCGATGTCGTCAGTGCAATCCTCGAGGAATCCGGCAAGTTGACCGCCGAGGTACTGGCGCCGCTCAATCAGGTGGGTGACCGTCAAGGATCGCGTTTAGTCGACGGCGTTGTGCACACCCCTGAGGGCTGGAAGGAAGCCTATGGCAAATTTATAGAGGGTGGATGGAACGGCCTTGCGTTGAGTCCGGAGTATGGTGGCCAGGGACTGCCGTGGCTGGTGGCAACAGCGGTGCAAGAGATGTGGCATGCGTCCAACATGTCCTTTGGTCTGTGTCCAATGCTCACGCAGGCGGCGGTGGAAGCCATCTTGAAACACGGTTCAGATCAACAGAAGGAGATGTTTGTTCATCAACTCACAGCCGGTACGTGGGCTGGTACGATGAATCTGACTGAGCCACAGGCCGGTTCGGATTTAGGTGCGGTGCGTGCTAAAGCGGTACCGCAGGGCGACCACTATTTAATTTCCGGACAAAAAATCTTCATCACCTACGGTGAACACGATCTGACGGAGAACATCATTCACCTTGTCCTCGCCCGCACACCGGACGCGCCTCCCGGTGTTAAAGGCATCTCCATGTTTATCGTGCCCAAGTACATCGTCGGCGAAGATGGCGGTCTGCAGGAGCGCAATGACGTTCGTTGTGTCTCCTTGGAGCACAAGTTGGGAATCAACGCGAGCCCGACAGCTGTACTCGCTTATGGTGACAGCGGCGGTGCTGTCGGTTACCTAATTGGCGAGGAAAATCGGGGGCTGGAGTATATGTTCACTATGATGAACCTCGCCCGACTCGTCGTGGGCGTGGAAGGGCTCGCTATTGCGGAGCGTGCTTATCAGCAGGCGCGTGATTACGCCAAAGAACGCGTGCAAGGACGACCAGTTAGTGCGCACGAAGGGGATCGCATCACCATCATTCATCACCCGGACGTGCGTCGCATGCTCATGACTATGAAGTCGCAGGTCGAGGCCATGCGTGCTGTCGCGTACGTCGCGATGGCGGCATTCGACAAGGCCCTGCGCCACTCGGAGCCCGAAGAGCAACGCCGGCAACAAGAGCTTGTGGATCTGTTGACACCCGTTGTCAAGGGTTGGTGTACGGAACTGAGCGTTGAGATGGCATCCATCGGTGTGCAGGTGCACGGCGGTATGGGCTATATCGAGGAAACGGGTGCCAGTCAGCACCTGCGCGACGCACGCATCACCACCATCTACGAAGGAACGACCGGCATTCAGGCGAGTGACCTGGTCGGGCGAAAAGTCTTACGGAACAAGGGGGTAGCCGCGCGCAACTTGATCGACACCATCCGGCATTTCGACAGCGAACTCGCTGATGTGCCCGGCGACGCAGTTAAGGCACTTCGCACCGGCTTGGCCGAGGGCGTAACGGCGTTGTCAAAGGCTACCGACTGGATCCTGACTTCACATGACGACGATCCGCGACTTCCGTTGGCCGGTTCTGTTCCTTACCTTCACTTGTTCGGAACGGTGGTAGGCGGTTGGCAAATGGCGCGCGCGGCACTTGTCGCGCAGCGCAAGCTCGAGGCGGGAGAGGGCGATCCACGATTCTACAAACGCAAGTTGACGACAGCGCGGTTTTACGCCGAGCAGATCATGCCGCTGACGGAAGCGTTACTGCACACGATCACGCACGGTTCGAGCGCAGCACTTGCACTAGACGACGATCAGTTTTAGAAACACACCCTCCCCATTTATCGGGGAGGGGCGGGGAAGAGCGATGAACTACGAAAACATCCTGGTGGAAAAACGCGGTGCTGTGGGGCTCATCACGTTAAACCGTCCGAAAGCGCTGAACGCGCTATCGAGTGCACTGATGGCGGAACTCGCGCAAGCGCTCGATGAGTTCGAGGCCGATAACACAATCGGCGCCATGGTGCTGACCGGCAGTGAGAAGGCATTTGCTGCCGGCGCCGATATTAAGGAAATGCAGCACAAGGATTACATGGAGGTCTATCTTTCTGATTTCATTACATCAGGGTGGGAGCGCATCGTGAGTTGCCGCAAACCGGTCATTGCTGCGGTTGCCGGCTATGCGCTTGGCGGTGGGTGCGAGCTTGCAATGATGTGCGATTTCATTATCGCGGCGGACAGTGCCAAATTCGGACAGCCGGAGGTCACGCTTGCAATCATCCCCGGGGTAGGCGGTACGCAGCGGCTAACGCGTTTCATAGGGAAATCCAAAGCGATGGAACTGTGCCTGACGGGCCGCATGATGGATGCAGAGGAAGCGGAACGGGCTGGGTTGGTGAGCCGGATCGTACCCGCTGCGGAGCTCGTCGACGAGGCCGTCCAGACGGCTGCAAAGATAGCGGACTTCTCGCGGCCCATAGTGATGATGATAAAGGAATCCGTCAATCGCGCTTACGAGATGACACTCGCCGAAGGCATACGTTTTGAACGGCGGCTGTTTCACTCGGCCTTTGCCACCGAGGATCAAAAGGAGGGCATGGCCGCCTTTATCGAGAAACGTAAGCCGGCGTTCAAGCATAGGTGATTCGCGCAGTCGTTCGCTCCGTGATTGAGCGGCGATAGGTTGTCGCGCCGGAGAACCTCGGCTACCGTGCCTCAACGTCAAGCGACTTCAAAAGCAGTGACACGGTCTTGTTACCCCCTTCGGTTATCTGCTGGCCGACTTCTTTGAATCCAAACTCCCTGTGAAATACGACTGAGGCATCGTTCCTCGGTCGGATATTCACCTCACAGGTGAGAGCCGGGGCGACATGCTGCGCGAAGGTCTGCACGTCCTCGTACAGTCTTCGCGCGATGCCGCGCCGGCGTGCTGATGGCGCGACCACAATCCGGTCTATGTACACGAAGCTCGAGTAGCGATCGCGAAACCACAGGAAGTTTGAACTGGTGTAATCTGCGTCTGGCGTCAAGGCAACGAGAAAGCCAACAATCGTGTCATCCCAAGAGACAACCCGAAAGTAGGTCGCATGGACAGCGAACCACGCAATCGTTTCTAGCGAAACGCTATTCACGTGTGGCACGGCCGCCTCGTTCAAGCACAAGACCGTAGGTAAGTCATTCTTGATGATGTCGCGGATTTTCACGGTCTAACCGGCGGCAAGCCCATTCGCCTGTTAGCTGTACGCGAAGATTACTTGAGCGGGCCGCGTATAAGTCGGATATCGTCGATCCAGACCGTACCTTTGCCGTCAATGACCAGGTTCAACTTTACGTTATCCGGATTTTCACCTTTCTTGAGGAAAAACGGTGTTTCCTGCGTTGACCAATCAACGTTCCCCGACAGCGGCGCATGCAACGCGCGCGAGAAGAACTCACCCTTTCCAGGAAAGTGACACCACATCTCCAGGTACACTTTCCCCTCAACGCCTTCCGTCCGTAGTTTTGCCTGATAAAGCAACCGCGCATTTTCAATGTCCAGGTCGCCGGTCTCGTAGAGTCGGAAAACCGTCGGCTTATCTGTCTTAAAACGCAACGAGCCTTTCCCATCCGAGGAAAGCTTCTTATCAATCTCTACACCCGTGCGAGTAAGGACGCGTTCCAACGAGTCTGCCGGGTAATGGATAATCTCGGCCACTTTAGCCTGACCCTTGGAGCAGCCGAGCACAGTAAGTAGTGCCAGGTACGCTAGCGCGGTGCTCACTTTTCGATTGCGCGTCATAATCATACTGTTTACCTCTTCGTGTCGAAAATCTCTCGCCAGAATCTGTTCGGTCTTCGACTGCGCCGCGGCCAGCGAGTCGTCTTAGGCGTTTTCGGATCTCGCTTTGCGGACCAGCTCGTTACCTTGCAGTTCCAAGCTTTCCGTGCGCTGAGCCAACGCACGGAGAAAAGACGTTTTGTTTTCTGGTGAGATGAGGGCAAGTCGCGATCTGCCGTTTTGCCGGTAATCGATTCGAAGCCGGTCCAGCGACCAAGCGGGCGCACTCAATGGATTTCTGGTAGGCCGCACACGTTCAATCGCTGATAGAGGAATCTCGAACCGCAACAGGCCACTTCGAATCCGCAGGCTTGATCTTGTTATTTCGTAATCAACGGGATAGGCAAGCGCCAGGATGATCCCTACATAGAACAAAGCGCTACCAAGCACGCTCCATGTGGCGGGGTCACTGAGGCCCTGGACAGAGACGTGGTAGATCGCAACCCCAACGAGGGCGAGGCCCGGGACAACCACGAGCAATACAATCCACGGGTCTTTCTTGGATGGATAGGTCATCCGCTGGTGCAAACCGTTTTCATCTCGGACATGCTCCTAAGCGATTGATACGCTTGATAAAACTCCATTGTTCGGCCCACCGGCGCTCTGCTGACAAGGCTCCGGGAGACCGGTGCATACAAATCATTTTAGTAGAATTTAGGACTCTTACTTAACGAGGTGGCAGGCGTTTACTCCTTCGATCACCTCAAGATCTTCCCTGGTGTCATTAGCAACAGCGTTCAGCCGGCGAGCAGACGTCGCGCCCAAATTCTTTGGCAAATAGACTCCATCCTTGTGTTTTTTTAAGTAAGTTGTCGTCGCACGAACCAAACAACAAGCGGAGGTAAGATGATCCATTGTAACAACGGGCTCAAGCCGGTGCCCAAGATAGGGAGAGTTGGCATCGTAGTCACGTATTGCCATCGACCATAAACCTCCGTCGCCAGGAACTCAAAAACGATCGTAATCACCACGCCTACGGCCACAAAGCCTGCTACCTGACCCCAGGCAGGCTGAAGAACCCACCGGCGCGACTTAGTGAGTGCAGCGACGACCCAAAAGGCGGTAAGCGCGATGCCGACATCACCAAGCGTAGCTTTGGTGTAGACCTGAGTCGTATCCCAAATCGTCCAGTGCGACGGTTCGACAAAGAACGGCATCTGCTGCATCTCCCACACGAAGTGCAGCAGAAAGGAAAAGATCGCAACGTTTACCTCCGGAAGATCAAGGACACGAAACGGTATTGACAGATGCCGTCTAACCACAGTTTACGCTCTGAAGATGTTTAAGTAACTCTTGCGGTAATCTTGGTGCTGTGTAGAAGTCGGCGTGCAATCAGATTCTGTCTTGCGTCACATGTTGGGGTAATTCGGTCCACCACCACCATCCGGTACAACCCAGTTAATGTTCTGCGTTGGATCTTTGATGTCGCAGGTTTTGCAGTGGACACAGTTTTGCGCGTTGATTTGTAGACGTGGATTCGATCCGCCTTCATCACGCACGATCTCATAGACGCCCGCGGGGCAGTAGCGTTGCTCCGGTGCGTCGTACTCTTTCAAGTTGATCTCGATAGGGACGGAGGGGTCCTTAAGTTGCAGATGAACTGGTTGGTTTTCCTCGTGGTTGGTACCTGAGAGAAAAACAGATGATAACTTGTCGAAGGTAATTTCACCGTCGTACTTGGGATACTCAATCGGGCGACAGTCACTCGCCTTCTTGAGAGATTGGTGATCATTATGGTGGTGCAGTGTCCACGGAGCCCGGCCGCGTAGCAGATAAGTATCCAGTCCGGCATAGATAAAGCCACCGTAAAGACCCCAGCGAAATCCAGGACGTATATTGCGGACACGGTAGAGCTCATCCCACAGCCACGTTTTGTTGAGACGCTCGGGGTAAGCTGTCAGCTCGCTGTCTTGCCCTGCGCGCAGTGCCTCGAAGGCGGCTTCTGCCGCCGTCATGCCTGACTTCAGTGCAGTATGCGTACCCTTGATCTTGGGCACGTTTAAGAAGCCAGCGCAGTCACCGATGAGCGCACCACCGGGGAAAGTAAGCTTTGGAATGGACTGGTAGCCGCCTTCATTCAGCGCTCGTGCGCCATAGGCGATGCGTCGTCCGCCGACAAAGGTCGGGCGAATGGAAGGGTGAGTCTTGAAGCGTTGAAACTCGTCGTACGGACTGAGATGAGGATTTTCGTAATCGAGGCCGATCACAAAGCCAACCGCAACCTGACTATCTTCCAGATGATAGATAAAGGAGCCGCCATAGGTGCGTGAATCAAGTGGCCAGCCCAATGTGTGGATGACCAGTCCCTGTTGATGTTTCGCCGGGTCCACTTCCCACAGCTCTTTGATGCCGATACCGAACGTCTGTGGATCGACGCCGTCTCGCAGCTTGAAACGCTCAAACAGCGTTTTCGTCAAGGAGCCACGGCACCCTTCAGCGAACAGCGTGTACTTGGCATGTAACTCTATACCCGGTTGATAGTTGTCGGTTGGTTTGCCATCGCGCCCTATGCCCATGTCGCCGGTGGCGACACCCTTTACCCGGCCACCTTCGTCATACAAAACCTCGGCGGCAGCAAAACCCGGGTAGACTTCAACGCCGAGTTCCTCAGCCCTTTCCGCTAACCAGCGACACAGATTCCCCAAACTGATGATGTAATTGCCATGGTTTTTCATCTGCGGCGGCGTGGGGAGCCGGATCTTGGTTCTTGCGGTCAGGTAGAGGAAACGATCTTTGGTCACCGACGTCTTTATCGGCGCGCCTTGCTCCCTCCAGTCCGGAAGCAATTCGTTTAGCGAGCGCGGCTCGAGCACCGCACCGGAAAGGATATGTGCGCCGACCTCCGAGCCTTTTTCGACGATGCACACACTCACGTCGTGGTCGTGCTCAGCACTCAGTTGTTTGAGCCGGATTGCTGCGGACAGTCCCGATGGACCCGCACCAACGATCACCACATCGTATTGCATCGATTCGCGTTCCAAAGTTTCTCCACCTCTTGTTTAATGGGCGAACTATTATATCGACAGGCCAGGAGCGATAGATAGGGCAGAGCCTTACCCCGAGACTAGTTTGCATCCGATTGCGAAAGCCGCTAGCTTATATGCGATTTGTCGGCCAGACGTCGTTGAAGTGACGGCGTGCCCGATTCTTCTATAAGCGATCACGAATAAGGAATAACTCGCTTGACATTCACCTTTCAAGACGCGAACGAGCGTATTCAAGGTACCCTGCCTGGTGTGCTCGGTGTCGAACTCTTTGAACTGCAACGTGGTTCGGTGGCGGGACGCCTTGTGTTGCGACCGGAACATCTTTCACCGAACGGCTATCTGCATGCCGCTACGATAATTGTGCTGGCAGACACATGCTGTGGCAATGGCACACTCGCGAATTTACCCGAGGGGGCGGAGAACTTTACGACGGTTGAGCTTAAGTCGAATTTTCTTGGGACAGCGCACGAAGGGGCTATCTTGTGCCGGGCGCAGATGGTGCATGGCGGTCGTCGTACGCAGGTGTGGGACGCCACGGTCACCGATGGGTCGGAAGAGCGCACGCTCGCGCTGTTCCGTTGCACGCAAATGATTCTCTACCCGCGGCAGTAACGGATTTGTCACGTTTTCTAGTTATCAATCGATAAGGAGACATTTGGAGGATCTATGCACGTCAGAGGGTATGCAGCAATTGTGACTGGTGGTGGCTCAGGGATGGGCGCCGAAACTGGGCGGTTTCTCGCCACGGCGGGGGCGAAGGTGGCGTTATTCGATGTGAATGTCGCTGGCGCGCAAGCGGTCGCTAAAGAGATAGGGGGCCTGGCGGTCGAATGTGATGTTACGGATGCTGCCAGTGCGGAAGCCGCCGTCGCCAAAGCGCGAGACGCCCACGGCCCGGCGCGAATTTGCATCAACTGTGCGGGTATTGCGACCGCTAAGCGCATCGTGGGGCGCGACGGGCCGATGGCGCTCGATGACTTTACCAAGGTGATCAATGTTAACCTGGTGGGCACCTTTAATATCATGCGTCTGGCGGCGGCGGATATGCGCGGGCTCGACCCAGTAGAGGAGACTGACGAACGCGGCGTGATCATTTGCACTGCCTCGATAGCCGCGTTTGAGGGGCAGGTCGGTCAGGCCGCCTATAGTGCTTCAAAGGGTGGTATCGTCTCGCTTACGCTTCAGGCGGCTCGCGAGTTTTCCGGTGCTGGCATCCGTGTTGTCACCATCGTACCGGGACTCGTCGCGACCCCGATGCTGCTTGGTATGCCGCAGGAAGTTCAGGACAGCCTTGCACAACAGGTGCCGTTTCCCAAACGATTCGGCAGGCCGGATGAGTATGCGAAGCTTGTGATGCATGTCATCGACAACGAGATGATCAACGGCGATTGCATCCGTTTGGACGGCGCTATCCGCATGCAACCGAAGTAACTGCCAACACCCAACGCAGAGACGCAGAGGGCAAAAGGATTATGGATCTAAAAATTCTTTGCGCCTTGGCGTTGAGTGGTTCGGAGTAAATCTACGTCTGCCTTTCGGCGCCAATAGGCAGCTGGCTCAGGCGCCGCATCTCGTCGCTTTCAAGTAACCGGGGATCCAGCAGATAATCGCTCACGAAGTCCAGCGCATCGAAGCCCCAGAATAGCTCGTCGTCCACGACAAAGGTAGGGACGCCAAAAACACCGAGCTGTAACGCGCGTTCACCGTTCCTGCGCAGTTCGTCCTTGACGTCGGGCGACGTCACCCGTTCATCGGCATCTTTGACGTTTAGATTGTGCGTTAGGTCTTGCCAACTGTCGGACTCGTCGGGACGCCGGCCGTCGCGCCAGATGAAACGAAAGATCTCGCGTATGACTTCGGGATCGTTATTCAAGGCGAGACTTAAGCGCAGAACCGCAAGCGGGTTAAACGGGTGTGCCGGAGGGATCTTTAGAGGGATTCCGTGTCTGCTGGCCAGCCACTGAATGTGACGCATAGTAAAGCGTCGCTTCTCAGGAATTTCCGCCGGACCTTTATGATTCCAATGTTTGAGTAGGCCGGCGAAAAGGATGGGGGTAAATGTAATCTCGGTGTCTTTTGGTAAGCGGTGACTTTGCTCCATCGCTAAATAAGAAAAGGGAGAGACGAAATCGAAATACCACTCTACCGTTTTCATGTCCTCGCTCTCAGTCTCCTTTTATCAAGGCAGGGGTACTCTCTTCCTTACTCGCTTGCGTACGTGGCTCCGTGTAAAACTCGGGCCAGTGGCGCTTAACGACGTTGCTGTCGCTCGCAAGCGCATGGCAGCTGTCGATGAAGAGTGGTTTCGTCTTTTCGCGTTCGGTTTCCTTGCGCCGCGATTTGATGGGATAGATTGTTTGGAAGGCCGTGGTCGCCACCGGACCTATTAGTTCTACGAGATGCGTGCAACCGTTAACACCACCCAGCAACTGCTTCACGTTGCGCCGCCATCCGCGACCGATGCGTAACCCTTTTAGCAACTGGAAACGATCGGTAATGGCCGAGCACACACTAAAAGGTCCCCAATCCGTCACCGCTTCCACGTCGTGAATCACTAGATCGTCATCGACAGTCAGGCGCAACCACATTTCGTGGACCGGTTCGCCGGGTTTGATATCTCCGCGTTCGCGGTTTTGAAAGGTGTACGTTTTGGTGTCGACAAGATGGCCTTCAATGTCCCACAAGCCATCTTCGCGCTGATAGCCGCGGCACTGTACGGAGCGTCGGTGAGTCAGTTCACGGGATGGTGGGGCTGATAGCGGCATGAGTGCTACTCCTTAACTTTTCCAAGATCGACGATATCTTACGTTTACGTAAACGTCAAGACAAAATAATCTCACTTAAACAATAAGTTACATACGTATTTGATGATCTTACGTGATCGAACGACGGCTCAAGCTCGAACTAGTCCGAAAGGCTCCCTAACTCGCTCGCCCGTTCGCGCAGTTTGAATTTTTGTATCTTGCCAGTCGATGTCTTTGGGAGCGGTCCGAACAACACGGTCTTCGGGGCTTTGTAATGGGCAAGGTGTTGCCGACAAAAGGCGATGATGTCATCTGCCGTCGTACCTGATGCGGAATCCTTGAGATTGACGAACGCACAAGGAGTCTCGCCCCACTTATCATCAGGCCGTGCAACGACCGCTGCTTCCAGCACGTCGGGATGCCGGTAGAGCACATCTTCTACTTCAATGGAGGAAATGTTTTCGCCGCCCGAGATAATAACGTCCTTGGAGCGGTCTTTTAGTTGAATATATCCGTCCGGATGTATAACGCCGAGATCGCCGGAATGAAACCATCCACTTGCGAAAGCGTCTTCTGTCGCTTTTTTATTCTTAAGGTATCCTTTCATGACGATATTGCCACGGAACATCACCTCGCCCATGGTTTGCCCATCGGCTGGCACCGGTGTCATGGTCTTCGGATCCATCACCTGTAGATCCTGCAGCGCGTGATACTTAACGCCCTGGCGCGCTTTGAGCTTGGCTTGTTGGTCCTTTGATTGCTGGTCCCACTGCGTTTTCCACGAGCACACGACTGCGGGGCCGTAAGTCTCTGTCAATCCGTAAACATGGGTCATATGAAAACCGGCCTCTTGCATGGCGGCCAGCACTGTGGCGGGGGGCGGTGCGGCTGCTGTCATCACCCTAGGCGTGTGATGAAATTGGCGGCGCTCTTCGGGTTTTGCGTTGATGATAAAATTCAGCACGATCGGCGCGCCGCAGAAATGGGTCACGCCATGATCAGCGACGGCATCGTAGATGTTCTTCGCACTGACCTTCCGCAGGCACACGCTCGTGCCCGCGAGCGCAGCCAGGGTCCACGGGAAGCACCACCCGTTGCAATGGAACATGGGCAAGGTCCAGAGGTACACCGGATGGTGTCCCATGTCCCAGGCGAGAATGTTGCTTAACGCGTTCAGATAGGCCCCGCGATGATGGTAGACCACCCCCTTTGGATTCCCGGTTGTGCCGGAGGTGTAGTTCAACGAGATCGCCCGCCACTCGTCTGTCGGCAATTCCCATGCAAAATCGGGATCACCCTCTACAAGAAAGGCCTCGTAAGTTAGCGCGCCAAGCAGCTCCCCTTCCCCTGCAAGCGGATCGTCGATGTCGATGATCAGAAGTTCGCGTTGAACCAGCTCGAGGGCCTCGCCGATTACTCCGGAGAACTCCTTGTCGGTGATCAGAACCTTGGCTCCGCCGTGATCGAGGATAAAGGCAATGGTTTTCGGATCCAGACGTATGTTTAGCGCATTCAACACCGCACCCACCATGGGCACCGCGAAATGGGCTTCGAAGATCGCAGGAATGTTTGGCGCCATCACCGCCACGGTGTCGCCGAGGCCGATGCCATGCTTTCTGAGCGCTGAGGCTAGTCTGCGGCAACGTACGTAGCTCTCCGCCCACGTATAGCGTTGCTCACCATGAACTACCGAAATGTGCTTTGGATATACTGACGCCGCGCGTTCCAGAAAACTGAGCGGCGATAGCGGTCTGTAGTTCGCCAGGACCTTGTCTAGTCCTAGCTCATATGCGTTGGTGATTGGCTCGGCGTCGGACATGGGAAGGTTTCCTAGCCAAAGAGTGGCAGACTAGATAGGTAGCACCGGCCGAAAAGTGACCCGTGCGCCTGGTAGGGTTATCGGCCGCGCCAGACCGGTTCGCGCTTTTCGATAAAGGCGTCTATACCTTCGCCCACATCGTCGGCCATCATATTTTCTGCCATGACCTCGCAGGCATAATCATAGGCGGCCTCGAGCTGTTGGTCGATCTGGCGGTAGAACATCTGCTTGCCTGTACGTACCGCTACAGGTGACCTGTCCGTGATGTGACGGGCTAGCGCAATCACCGCCTGGTCAAGTAACTCGGAATCGACGACGCGGTTGACAAGACCGAGCTGTGCAGCGGCCTCGGCGCTGACGAACTCGCCGGTCAACAGCATTTCCATCGCATGCTTGCGCAGGACGTTCCGGCTCAACGGCACCCCGGGCACGGAACAGAACAAGCCGACGTTGATGCCCGAAGTGGCAAAGCGCGCCTCACGCGATGCGACGGCAAGATCACAGGTGGCGACCAGTTGACAACCCGCCGCCGTAGCAATGCCGTGTACCCGGGCAATCACCGGCTGGGGTATGCGGGTCATCGTCAGCATCATGCGACTGCACTTTTTGAACAGGGCCCGGTAATACTCCTTGTCCGGCTGTGTGCGCATCTCCTTCAAATCGTGCCCGGCACAGAAAGCTTTCCCCGCACCCGCGAGAACTACCACCCGTACGGAACTGTCTTGCGCAATCGCATCCAGCGCATCTTGTAGCTCCGTTAACAGTGCGTCGGAGAGGGAGTTATACTGCTTCGGGCGGTTCAGGGTGAGCGTAGTAATTCCATCCTCGTCGTGGCGCAGTAGTATGGGCTCCTCGGCGACAGGCTTGGTCACAGGGCTTGTCATCTGGTCTGTCTCCCCGATATGTATATGGCCATCTGGCATTCTGCAGCCAGAAGGCGGCAGACTTCAAGGGGTATGCGTCCGCGAGCGGACAGAGCAACTGGGAGGCAGATATGTCGCGCATCTCCATAGAAGACTTTGAGAAAATCGCACGGGAACGCGTACCGTTTATAGGCCAGCTCGGGGTCAAAGTGGAGCAGCTTCACGACGGAACCGCCAGGCTCCGCGTCCCGTTCCGCGACGACTTCATTCGCCCAGGCGGCACGATCGCGGGACCCGTGCTGATGGGTCTGGCTGACCTGGCTATGTATGGGGCAGTCTTGAGCCTTATCGGACCGGTTGAGCTCGCGGTCACGACCAACCTCAACATTAATTTCCTACGGCGACCTCGACCCGGTGATGTGATCGCCGAAGCGCGGATCCTGAAGTTGGGCAAGCGTTTAGCGGTGGGGGAGGTCGGTCTGTTTCGAGATGGCGAGGATGAGCTCGTTGCGCACGTGACCAGCACCTATTCAATTCCCCCCGAGCGGGAGTGAGTAAGACGTGGCACCGTCGCCGCAATTCATTTGCAGAGTCCTGATTGCTACCAACCGCCAGTGGCCAACCAACGGTCGACCTGATCCAGGCGGTCGTTTCCCCAGAAGGGCTCCTCGTCCACGAGTATGAATGGTGAGCCAAATACGCCCCGGGCGATTGCGTCGTCTGTTTCTTTACGGAGACGTTCCTTTACAGCGAGGTCCTGTAGCGCCGCTGTTACAGCGGTGCCGTCGATACCCAAGGATGCGGCAACACCAGCCACCTGTTCTGGGTCAGATATGTCTTTATTGTCGACGAAGTAGGCACTGAACAGAGCGCGCGCTAGCGCCTTCGCCTGCTCCGAATTCTTGTCGTCGAGCCAATAGTACGCCCGACTGGGCGCCACCCCCGAAATCGGTAGACGGTCTGGCATCTTGAACGGGATACCATATAGGCGGGCGGAGCGCGCGAAATCCCGGCACGCGTATTTGCCAACAAGCGGCTGATCCGGCAGGGGTCGACGGCCATTAATTTTGAACACAACACCCATCAGATACGGACGCCAGATTACCGAACGGTCGTGCTTAGCCGCGATCTCATCGATGCGATGGCTGGCGATGTAGCCATAGGGAGAAGAAAAATCGAAATAGAAATCGATGGGTTTTAGCATCGATTGATTTCCGTGGATGCAACTAGCTAAGTTCCAAGATACAAGATCCAAGATCCAAGGTTTAAAGCTTTTGTATTGAAGCAGTTCGTGTATCTTGCATCTTGCCCCTTGTATCTGGTTTACATTCTTTCCACCGCCATCCCGGTGGCCTCACCGCCGCCGATGCATAGCGCGGCGACACCGCGCTTCAAGTCGTACTTCTCCAATGCCGCTAGCAGCGTCACTAGAATACGCGCGCCCGATGCGCCGATCGGGTGACCAAGGGCACAGGCGCCGCCATGCACATTGACCTTATCGTGAGGCAAACCCAGATCTTGCATCGCTGCCATGGTCACCACGGCAAAAGCCTCGTTGATTTCGTAAAGGTCGACGTCTGCTGTGGACCAGCCGACCTTCTCAAGCAATTTTTTCACAGCAGAAACCGGAGCCGTGGTAAACCAAGCGGGCTCATGTGCGTGTGTGGTATGGGCCAGGATTTTTCCAAGTGGCTGCAGCCCGCGCCTTTCGGACTCGGAGAGCCGCATGAGTACGAGCGCGGCACCGCCGTCGGAGATGGAGCTGGAGTTAGCAGCTGTGACCGTTCCGTCTTTGCGAAAGGCGGGTCTCAGATGTGGAATTTTCTCTGTGTTTGCTTTATGCGGTTGTTCGTCAGTGGTTATTGTGACATTGTCCTTGCGGGTTTTGACGAAAACTGGAACTACTTCGTCATCGAACGTGCCGCTGTCTATCGCTTTCTTCGCCCGCGTCAGCGACTCGATGGCAAACGCGTCCTGTGCCTCGCGCGTAAAGCTGTAGCGGTCAGCGGTGTTTTCCGCAAAGGCTCCCATTAAGCAACCTTTGTCGTAAGCATCTTCGAGACCATCCAGGAACATGTGATCCATGACCTGGGCGTGACCCATACGTAGGCCGCTCCGCGCCTTGGGCATGAGGTAAGGGGCGTTGCTCATGCTTTCCATCCCGCCGGCTACCACAACCTCATTGGTTCTCGCCAAAATCGAATCATGCGCGAGCATTGCGGCCTTCATTCCGGACCCACACATTTTATTGACGGTGGTGCAACCGACGCTCTGTGGGATGCCCGCACCGAGCGAGGCCTGACGGGCGGGGGCCTGACGCTGCCCAGCAGGCAACACACAACCCATGATGACCTCCTGGATTTCCTGCGCCGGCACTTGTGCATTCTCCAGTGCGGCCTGAATGGCAGTTGCACCTAGCTGCGGTGCCTCTACATCCCTAAGATCACCTTGAAAACCGCCCATGGGAGTACGGGCGGCCCCTACGATTACAACGGGATCATTGCTCGTCATTTACCTCACCCTTTAGTTAGGCGACGCGGCCTTTGTCTCGGCTCACCGTCGCAGTTAGGACAGATGTGTCGCATAGCGTCCGTACAGCCAGGACAAAACGTACATTCATAAGAACATATATACGCGTCACCGTCAGGCGCGAGTGTCGCCTGACACTTTTCACAGGTGCTGCACATCTCAAGCGCCATTAAGCAGTCTCCTCGAAAAGCTCGCGCCCAATCAGCATGCGGCGGATTTCACTGGTACCGGCACCGATTTCGTAAAGCTTGGCATCGCGTAACAACCGGCCGGTGGGGCACTCATTGATGTAACCGTAACCCCCCAGGGCTTGGATCGCTTGTGAGGCCATCCATGTCGCCTTTTCCGCGGAATACAAGATCGCCCCTGCCGCGTCCTTGCGACTGGTCTCGCCGCGGTCATAGGCCTTGGCAACGGTATAGACGTACGCCTTGCAGGCATTCATCGTGCTGTACATGTCGGCGAGCTTCCCCTGCATCAGCTCAAACTCACCGATCGGCTTACCGAACTGGGTGCGTTCATGCACATAAGGCACCACGATATCCATGCACGCCTGCATGATGCCCAATGGGCCGCCCGAGAGGACGAGCCTTTCGTAGTCGAGGCCGCTCATGAGCACACGAACACCTCGGTTGATTTCGCCGAGCACATTCTCCTCCGGGACCTCACAGTCCTCGAACACCAGCTCACAGGTGTTGGACCCACGCATGCCGAGCTTGTCCAGCTTTTGTGCGGTGGAGAAACCTGCAAACCCCTGCTCGATAACAAATGCGGTTATACCGTTCGGCCCTGCATTGGGGTCGGTCTTGGCGTAGACCACCAGGGTGTTTGCGTCGGGCCCATTGGTGATCCACATCTTGTTGCCATTGAGAATGTAATGGTCGCCTTTCTTCTCCGCCCGCATGCGCATGCCAATGACATCAGAGCCGGCTCCAGTCTCGCTCATGGCCAGCGCACCGACATGCTCACCGCTGATAAGCTTCGGCAGATACTTTTGCTTCTGCTGTTCACTACCGTTGCGGCGGATCTGATTAACACACAGGTTGGAGTGCGCGCCATAGGAGAGCCCCACGGACGCTGACACACGGCTGATCTCTTCCATCGCGACAACGTGTTCCAGATAACCCATGGCGGCACCGCCGTACTCTTCTTCAACCGTGATGCCGAGCAGACCGAGATCGCCCATTTTTTTCCACAGGTCGGCGGGAAATTCATTGCGGTGATCGATCTCCGCTGCGCGCGGTTCGATTTCTGCTTTGGCGAAACCGTGCACCGACTCGCGCAACATGTCTGCGGTTTCGCCGAGGTCAAAATTCAATGTCGGAAACGGAATCGTGGTCATGGTTCGTCTCTCTAACATATCACTCGCGATCGCTGTGGCTGATTGTCTCCTTCTTAACTACGTGCTCGCGCGGCTTATCAGCGTTTGTAGCAGCGTGGCGCAAAGGGTTTCGTTTCCGTTTTTAACCACGCCAACATCCGCTCGCGTGACCACAAGTGTTCGTCGTGCCGTTACGACGTGACCGCGTGCGATGAGCAATTCGCCATTGCCAGGGGCAAGCAGGTTCAACTTGTATTCTACGGTAAGCACGCGTGAGTCCGCGGACATCAAGGAATAGCCGGCATAGCCACCCGCCGAATCGGCAATCGTTCCGATGATTCCACCGTGAAAGTAACCGTCTTGTTGACTGAGCTCCGGTCGGAAGGGTAGGTGGATCTCACAATACCCAGGGCGCACATCCACCAGCTCCGCTCCGAGGAAGTGCATCACCTGTTGCTGGGCGAAGCTCTGGCGTACCCGCTCGCCATAGGCTGGATCTACCGGTTTGGGCGCTGACATGCGATCCCTCGGGATGTGGCGTTGACGCTCACGTTCGCCCGTGCGTTCCCGGAATTTTGGGCGTCTGTGTGCGCGGCTATTTTAAGACGGTATCTTACGTTTACGTAAACGTCAAGATATGATAACCAGCTGATTTTAGGCGGATTTCCTAGGGTTCTTGATCTTGCCGAGACGCGCTTTGCACTGAGTCTCGATGTCATCCAGCTCCTTAAGCGTCACCGCGATATCATGTTGTTGCTGTCGGAGCATAGTGCGGCGGTCCTCGATCTTGGTGAGAAAGTATTCGAGTTGCCCTGTTTCTCCGGGCTCTGCGTCATACATGTCGAGGATCTCCCGGACTTCGCTGAGCGAAAACCCCAGCCTCTTTCCGCGCAGCACCAGCTTCAGCCGCACGCGATCACGGGGAGAATACACACGGGTTTGGCCCTTTCTCATCGGGGCCAGCAGACCCTGGTCCTCGTAGAAGCGGATGGTGCGGGTGGTGACGTCAAACTCTTGAGCCAGCTGGGTGATCGTGTACGTCTCGGTCATGGGCTGATCCGCGGTGGTAAAATCTTGGTGATTATATAGGATGATGCCTCCTTATTTCCCTTTACGTAAACGTTAGTCCTAAACACGGTTGACGTTTACGTAAACGTAATACAAAATGGAATAGAGCACAAGCGAGGCTGCTCAGTCACGCCTTAAGGAGGGACGCATGCCGCAGGCCGCGGTTGCCAAGGTTGCATCCATCAGCAAGGGCTACAAAGCCAAACACAAGCTACGCTTCGTTACGGCGGCGAGCTTATTCGACGGGCACGACGCCTCTATCAACATCATGCGCCGCATTCTGCAGGCGTCCGGTGCGGAGGTGATCCACCTCGGGCATAACCGCGCGGTCAACGAGATCGTGCACGCCGCCATCCAGGAAGATGTGCAGGCGATCGCGGTGAGCTCCTATCAAGGTGGCCACGTCGAGTATTTCAAATATATGGTCGATTTGCTGCGCGACCAGGGCGCGCCTGACATCCGCGTCTTCGCGGGCGGTGGCGGGGTTATCGTGCCGGCGGAGGTCCGCGAGCTGCACGATTATGGTGTCACGCGGATCTACTCTCCGGAAGACGGCCAGCACATGGGGCTGCAGGGCATGATCAACGACATCCTCGCGCGCAGCGACTTCGACCCGGCAGCGGGGTCGTCGGCAGATCTCAACATGATAACCACGCGTGACTACCGTGTGCTCGCGCGCGTCATCACAGCGCTCGAACACGCAAAGGCAAACTCAGCACTGCACCGCAACGTGCTGGAACAGGCACGTACGCTCAAGAAGAGCGTGCCCGTTCTCGGTATCACCGGCACCGGTGGTTCCGGAAAGTCCTCATTGACCGATGAGCTTGTACTGCGCTTCCGACTCGATCGAAACGACGAACTAAAGATTGCCATCATTGCGGTGGATCCTTCGCGTCGCAAGACAGGCGGCGCACTGCTGGGCGACCGCATTCGTATGAATGCGATCGATTCGCCGAGCGTCTACATGCGCTCGCTGACCACCCGCGCGACTGAAAACGAACTTCCGAAAGCATTGTCGGAAATTGTCGCTGCCACCAAGCTGGCCGGCTTCGACCTAGTGATCGTGGAAACACCCGGTATCGGGCAGGGTGATGCCGCCATCGTGCCGCATGTCGATGTCTCGTTATACGTCATGACGCCTGAATTCGGCGCAGCCAGCCAGTTAGAAAAGATCGATATGTTGGACTATGCGGACTTGGTGGCAATCAACAAATTTGATCGTAAAGGGGCGCCGGATGCACTGCGCGATGTGCGCAAGCAGGTGCAGCGCAACCACGAGGCTTTTAGCACGGCCGCCGAGGAGATGCCGGTGTTTGGAACGATCGCGGCGCGATTCAACGACGACGGGGTCACCGCGCTCTATCAGGGCCTGATCGAGGCCCTCAACAAAAAGGGGTTGCCGCGACATGAAGGGCGCTTGCCGCGGGTAGACGTGCGCGCGTCGTCGAGCGCGACCGTTATTGTTCCACCGAAGCGGCAGCGCTATCTAGCAGAGATCGCGGAAACCATGCGGGACTACCGCAAGAATGTGCACGAGCAAGCCCAGCTCGCGCGCGAGCGACAGCAGCTGACGGAGTCCAGACGCATGTTAGAGGACGCCGGCAAGGACGCGTCAGTACTCGATGGATTGATTGCTAAACGCGAGCAAGCACTGGATGCGCGTGCGCGTAAGTTGCTCGAGATCTGGCCAAAGGTGAAGGCGAGCTACGCCGGTGATGAGTACGTCGTCAGGATCCGTGACAAGGAAATTCGCACGCCACTGACCTACATGTCGCTATCAGGCACCAAGATCCCCAAAGTGGTCCTGCCAAAATATGAAGACCATGGCGAGCTTCTCAGGTGGTTGTTGTTGGAGAACGTGCCGGGGACGTTTCCCTATACTGCCGGTGTATTCGCCTTCAAGCGCGAAAGCGAAGACCCCGCGCGTATGTTCGCTGGAGAAGGCGATGCGTTTCGGACGAACAAGCGCTTCAAATACTTGTCCCGCCATTCTGACGCCAAACGCCTGTCCACGGCCTTTGATTCGGTCACGCTGTATGGTTCGGATCCCGACGAGCGCCCGGATATCTACGGCAAGGTGGGCAATTCGGGCGTGTCTATCGCTACGCTTGAAGACATGAAGGCACTTTACGATGGCTTTGATCTTTGCGATCCCAAGACGTCTGTTTCCATGACTATCAATGGACCGGCGCCCACGATACTGGCGATGTTCTTGAATACCGCCATCGATCAGCAGCTCGACAAGTTTGAACGCGACAATGGACGTCCGCCCACTGACGACGAAATCGAAAAGATTCGAGCATGGACGCTGCAGAACGTCCGCGGCACCGTGCAGGCGGATATCCTCAAAGAAGATCAGGGGCAGAACACCTGTATCTTCTCCACCGAGTTCAGCCTCAAGGTGATGGGGGACATCCAGGAGTACTTTATTAAGAACAACATTCGGAACTTTTACTCGGTGTCCATCTCCGGTTACCACATCGCGGAGGCAGGTGCGAATCCGATAAGCCAGCTCGCGTTCACCCTGGCTAATGGATTCACTTACGTAGAGGCCTATCTCGCCCGTGGTATGCACATCGACGATTTTGCGCCGAATCTTTCGTTCTTCTTTTCTAATGGCATGGACCCGGAATACTCCGTGATGGGTCGCGTAGCCCGTCGCATCTGGGCGACCGCAATGCGCTTTAAGTACGGAGCCAACGAGCGCAGTCAGAAACTCAAATATCACATCCAGACCTCGGGCCGCTCGCTGCATGCGCAGGAAATCGATTTCAATGACATTCGCACAACACTACAGGCGCTGATTGCGATCTACGACAACTGCAACAGCTTGCACACCAACGCTCACGACGAGGCCATCACCACGCCGACGGAAGACTCCGTTCGCCGCGCCATGGCCATTCAACTCATCATTAACCGCGAGTGGGGCCTGGCGAAGAACGAAAACCCGACTCAGGGATCGTTTGTCGTCGAAGAGCTCACCGACCTGGTGGAAGAAGCGGTGCTCAAAGAGTTTGAGCGCATCGCCGAGCGAGGCGGCGTGCTAGGGGCCATGGAGACCGGGTATCAACGCGGGAAGATCCAGGACGAGTCGCTCTACTATGAAAGCCGCAAACACGACGGCAGTTTACCTATTATCGGGGTTAACACTTTCCTCAACCCCAACCCCCCGGAGGATGTGACGGTCGAACTCGCGCGCTCCACCGAAAAGGAGAAGCAGAGCCAGATCCGTCGAGTGCAGGAGTTCCACGTACGTCACCAAGGCGAGGCCGAGGGGGCCTTGAAACGCCTTCAACAAGCGGTCATCAAAAACGAGAATGTGTTCGCGGTACTGATGGACGCCGTGCGCTACTGTTCGCTAGGGCAGATTACCCAGTGCCTGTTTGAGGTCGGTGGCCAGTACCGGCGGAACATGTAAGGCCTAGGGACAGCTAATTTTCCGGCCGCGTTGTCCCTCTGACCGGAATGAGACATCATTGGCTGGGTGGACCGCTTACCTCGAAAGCTAGCTGCGATCCTCTATGCCGATGTGGCCGGCTACAGCCGACTCATGGGCAGCGATGAAGACGAGACCCATCGTACGCTGTGCGATCACCTCGACCTGATTGCACAGAGCATCAAAACCCATCGCGGTGACGTGATGCATTACGCCGGGGATGCGGTCCTCGCCAAGTTCGATGCCGTGCTCGATGCCCTATCATGCGCCAGGGATGTACAAGAGCGCCTGAGAGCCCGCAATGCGGACCTGCCCGCCGACCGCAGGCTGGAGTTCCGCATTGGCGTCAATCTGGGCGACGTGATCGAAGACCGCAGTGATATCTATGGCGAGGGCGTTAATTTGGCGGCACGCCTGGAGTCTCTGGCGGACGCGGGTGGCATTTGCATCTCCGAGTCGGTGAAGGTCGCGATCGGCAACAAGCTTTCGTGTCAGTATGAATCCCTGGGTGAGCAGCGGGTAAAGAACATCGCTGAACCCATTCGGGCCTATCGCGTCCTCTTAACACCGGGCGATGGCCGTGCTGCGCCGCCGGCAAAGCCGGTGATCAAGCTTCCTGACAGACCCTCGCTCGCCATCCTACCGTTCAAGACCGTGAGCGGGGATGTCGAGCAGGAGTCCCTGGCCGATGGCCTTCGCATCGACGTTCAGGCGGCCTTGGTGAAGATAGCCGGGCTGCTCGTTATCGCCATCGCCACGACGAATACCTACCGGAACAAAGAGATTTCCGCTGCGCAAGCGGCCGCGGAAATGGGGGTGCGACATATTCTCGAAGGCAACGTGCAGAAGTCAGGCAATCGCGTTCGCATCACGGTATCCCTGATAGATTCGACATCCAAGCAGGTCGTATGGACTGAGCGCTACGACCGTGTGTTGGATGACGCATTCGAGGTTCAGGACGAAATCACGGAGAAGATCGTTACGGCGCTGGACGTGAAATTAGCGAGCGGTGAGCCGGCCAAAGTTTGGCGAAAGACCATCAAGGATCCGAAAGCGAGGGAGTATTTTTACCGAGGCCTTCACGAGTTCATGAAGGGCGACAAGGAGGCTATGGGCATTGCCAGGGAGAACTTTGAACGCGTGGCCCGGCTCGCTCCAGATAGCCCGCTTGGCCCAACTTACGTGGCGTTCTCGCACTGGTGGGATGCCTTCAGGGGCTGGAGCGATTTGCCTTCCCAGTCACTCGACCTGGCGGCCGAGTGGGCGGAAAAAGCGATGGCGATGGAAGATTGCGATGGGCAGGCGCATACGGTCATGGGGCACATCCATCTGCTTCGGCGCGAACACGACCAGGCGCTCGCGGTGGCTGAGCGGGCGGTTTCCCTTCGCCCCCAATGCGTGCACGCAAACGGCCATCTGGGGAATATCCTGTACTATTGCGGAAGACCGGGTGAGGCCGTCGACTACGTGAAGCGGGCGATTCGCAATACGCCCATTTATCCGCCCTGGTTTGTCGACATTCTCGCGGCCAGCTACAAGGAAGCCGGGCAGCTGGACAATGCAACGGCGTCGGCAAGGGAAGCGCTGCGCTTGAAACCCGATGATCTCGATGCGCGCCTGGTACTGGTCGACGCTTACCAGTCTGCCGGCCGCAATGCGCGCGCCCGTGAGATCGCGCAGGAAGTCCTCGCGATCGATCCCAGTTTTTCCTTGGCAAGATGGTCCGCCACGCAGCCCTACAGAGAGGATGCGGTCCTCGCACGTATCGTTGAAAGTCTGCGCGAAGCGGGGTTGCGGGAGTAACGAGCGTCGCGTCCACTGAAGCGACACGCGGCCTACGAAGAGAAGCGAGTGACCCACAGACCTGATAGCGATTCCATCTCCCAGGAGTTCCCAGTCGGCGAACCGGTCCAACCGTCCCGGCCATCCTCAACCCTCACGAGGACCGTTCTTTCTGGGAAGTTTGTCTCGCTCGCGCCGCTCGATTCAGCGCGTGACGCGCGAGATTTATACGATGCCGCACATGGAAACGACGAGAGCGAACAGCTCTGGACCTACATGCCTTATGGACCGTTTGTTGGCGTGGAAGCGATGAGGCGATGGCTAGAAGAACGAGCCGTTTCCGAGGATCCCTTGTTCTTCGCGGTCGTTGAGCAGGGTTCGCAGACGCGGATAGGCATGGTGAGTTTTTTGAACAACGTACCGGTCATGCGTCGGATAGAGCTCGGCCATATCTGGTATTCGCCGGCCTATCAGGGGACAGCAATAACCACAGAAGCGGCCTACCTCATGATGCACCACGCATTCGATGATCTCGGCTACCGTCGAGTGGAATGGAAATGCGATGCGTTCAACGCAAGATCGCGTCAGGCCGCTTTGCGCCTAGGATTCAGGTTTGAAGGTATTTTTAAGAAGCACATGATCATTAAGGGCAAAAACCGGGATACGGCGTGGTTCGCCGTAACGGACGATGAATGGCCTGCGGTCAAAAAGAACATCGAGCTCTGGTTGTATGAAGAAGGCCTTGCTGCTTTCGCCCGCCGCGGCGTATCGTTGACCGAGCTAAACGCGAATTTACGCAAGGAAGGCTCTTGGAAAGCTACCGGCAAGGACGCTTAACGGGTTACTTCCCTGTCATCATGGAGACGAGTCTGTGCAGTACGATAACCTGACAGTCCGGGCGTTGCGCGTTCGTGCAGTGGATGTGCCGATACAGCGGCCGCTGCAAACGAGCGGTGGTGTTGTCGAGACGGCACCCCTTGTACTGATCGATCTAGAAACCGATGAGGGGCCGATCGGCTGCAGCTACATCTTTTGTTATACGCGGCTCGCCTTAGCGCCGATGGTGCGGTTGCTCGAGGAGGTTGGACAACTGGTAGAAGGAGATCTGGTGGCCCCGCAAGCGATCGAGCACAAGCTTCAGCGGCGTTTTCGTCTTCTCGGGGCACAAGGGCTCATTGGTATGGCGCTTGCCGGTGTCGATATGGCCGCCTGGGATGTGCTGGGCAAGGCGGCAGGACTTCCGTTGGTGCAGCTCCTTGGTGGCGCGGCGCGGCCGATACCGGCCTACAATAGCACCGGCCTCGGCATCATCGGGCGCGAGCACGTCGGCGCCGAGGCGCAGGAGTTGGTCGCACCGGGTTTCCGCGCAATCAAGGTGAGGCTGGGTTATCCGGACATCGCTACCGACGTCGCCGTTGTTCGCGCGGTTCGTGAGGCGATTGCTGACAATGTCTTGATAATGACCGACTACAACCAATCGTTATCGGTTCCGGAGGCACTGCAGAGGGTTCACCACTTGGATGACGAGGGGATCTACTGGATTGAAGAGCCTACCCGGGCGGACGACTATACGGGACATGCCAAGATCAGCCACGAGGCACGAACGCCGATCCAGTTAGGGGAAAACTGCTGGGGACCGCACGACATGGCGAAAGCGCTAGCGGTCGATGCCAGCGATTTCTTTATGCCCGACGTGATGAAAATCGGAGGGGTGAGCGGCTGGCTGCGGGCGGCGGCGTTGGCCGAGCTAACAGGCATACCGCTGTCGAGCCACCTGTTCCCGGAGATCAGTGTCCATCTTCTTGCGGTGACGCCGACCAGTCACTGGCTGGAATATGTGGACTGGGCCAATCCGATTCTAAGTGAGCCACTAAAAGTAGAGGATGGCCACGCAGTTATTCCCGATCGTCCCGGCCATGGCATAGAGTGGAACGAGGAGGGGGTAGCGCGGTATCTTTTGTAGACGCACACCTTTACGACGAGTGACGGCAATGATCTATGGTGGTTTGATTCTTTATGGGCTCCTTTTGCTCATCTTGCTGTTGTTCTGGCGCAAGACGCGTGGTCTATCGTCTGATGATCTACTCGCGCAAAGCGCCCGTGATCACCACCGTGTGCAAGGGGTGATCGTCAGGCATCCACGCGGTGGCTCCTGGAAGGAACACCGAAAGTGGATGGAGGCGGAGAAAGAAAAGCCGCGCCGAAGGCGCAG
>JBHIDJ010000023.1:0-31291 GCA_046760105.1 Acidiferrobacterales bacterium
CAGGGGATGAACGCCGCCGACCCGCGTAACGACGACTACTACCGGCTGCTCAAAAAATACGACATCACACTGCTGACCCACGTGGGGGAGGAACAAGCCGTGGCCACCGCGGAAGACCAGGCCTTTGGTAATCCCCTGTTGTTTCGTCGGCCGCTGGAGATGGGTGTAAAAGTCGTGATGGCTCACTGCGGTAGCTTGGGTAAGAACGAAGATCTGGATAATCGCGGCAAGAAGGTGAAAAGCTTTGATCTCTTTATGCGGATGATGGATGATCGGCGTTACCAGGATTTGCTGTTCGGCGATCTCTCGGCCATAACCCAGTTTAATCGCCTACCCGGGCCCCTCACCGAAATCATCAAACGCAAGGACCTGCACCACAGACTGCTGGATGGCAGCGACTACCCCCTACCTGCCATCAATATCGTTGTTCAAACGCGCGCCTTGGTCAGACACGGGCTGATCACGCGTGAAGAGCGCAAGCATCTGAACGAGATTTACCACTACAATCCGCTGCTATTTGACTACGTGATAAAACGAACTGTCCGCGCACCCGGCACGGAAGAACGTCTACCCGCGACGCTCTTTCAAGCGCACCCGGCACTCGATGGCTAGTGACTGGAGTGAGAGGCGGGACGGGCCAAACCGGGCTTCTCTCGCTTTTGCTGCAAATATGATGATGACGAGCTTCGTGCCTCTAGAGAACGAATTACGTGCAAGATCATGTTAGGATTTTTCGATGAAACAGTATAGCAAAGCGAGTCGTTCTAAACCGAGACACATGAGCTGCTCACGCCCGTTGCTGTTGGTTCTGCTGCTGTTGCCGTTCTTCCTTGCCACATCGGCGTGCGTTTCGAATCGCATGTATCGACCGGACAACATCCAGCAGGAATCCGACTACACCCTTGCCTTCATCGAGCTGGACGACCAGGGCGAGCTCTGGTCAGCGGCGCAGATATCGCGGACGGTCGATCTCATCGAGCGCGCCAATCAAAACAAGGACGCAAGCATTGTTATTGTGTTCATCCACGGGTGGAACAACAATGCCTCACCGAAGCAGGAGCAAAAGGAGAAAAAGAGTCTCGCCGGCTTCAAGCAGTTTCTGGCGAAGGCTGTAGAAGACGCAAGGTCTATGCGTCCCGGGTATTCACCTAGCGTGGTCGGGGTATTTGTCGCCTGGCGAGGCCAGACGGTTCACGCACCTTTGGACACTTTGACCTTTTATAACCGCCGCCGGGCTGCGAGTCGAATTTCCACTAAACCCAGCATGGCAGAGGCCCTGACGCGAATCATCGCGGCGACCAAAAAGAAGCCAACATCGAAGACCCTACTGATCGGGCACTCGTTCGGCGGACTGATCATGGAAAGCGCCTTGTCGCAGGTCTTCGTGCGGGACATCGTGCTTCAACGCGCAGGACGGTTTGATCTGCCCGTCGATCTCGTGGTGCTGATCAATCCTGCGTCACCCGCAATCAATGCGAAACAGCTCGTGGACGTACTCGCGCGTCGACGCGCCCGGGTCTACCGGGTCGACGCCGCCGGCAAACGCTACGAGCGCCCGCTGCTGGTGTCGGTGACCTCCCGGGCCGACTGGGCTACGCGCTTTGCGTATCCAATCGGGAGCTCACTCGGGGCGCTTTTTACGCGATTCCGCAAGTATGACACAAGTCAGTGCAGCCCTATCGCGAGCCAGCGCGGCTTCTACGTGTACACACCGGGCCATCGAAGCGTGCTGCACAGCCACACCGTCACGGCAGAACGGCTGCCCGAGGGGGCGCAGCCGATCCAAGGAGTGCGTGCGGAGGAAGACCCGCTGCCCGGGCAGCCCGCCTTCTCCTTCGACGGACCCAAGCACCGCTTTACCATAAGAAAGAAACCACGCGCGTTGAACGATACGCCCTACTGGATCATGAGCGTCCCGGGAAGTCTGATCGCGAGTCACTCCGACATCTTCAGAGTCACCACAAATCGCCTGATCCGGGCCCTGGCGATTCATACCGGGACACTGGTACCCGATTCGACCACGGTGCTCGTCCACGAGACGGGCATGCGCCCGATGGGCGTCGTCGCGCTACCCCTTGGAGAAGTGATATTCGCCGACTTATCGCGCCGGGTCTACGCCGTTCCCGCGAGCTCATCGAAACCGATCTTTATCGGCTGCCTCCCTGAGACCGTCGACCCGGGTGCGGTTATCGGTGCTTTCCACGATGAAGATTCGTTCTTCGTCATCTCTAACATAGTGAGCGAAAAACGCGCCGGCGAGGTGGAGTACCACACGGAAAAGGTTCGGCTCTTGCTCGGGAAAGGTGGATTCGGCAAAGCGAAGGCGCATCGCATTCCCGGGTCTAGGCGTTTTATCGCCGCCACGGGCGATCCGGCTGGCAACAAACTCTACCTCGCCACGAGCGACGAGATTTACGTCGCGGATCTCGTTGGTGGACGGTCGCAACTGCAGCCGCTCGTCCGCATCGAAGGGGTGACAGGGCCGATCCAGCTGGAATACGGCGCGGCCGAGGAACGGCTGCTCATGATAGACACCCTGGGTGGGCGGCTTTATTTCGTGGACCTGCGTGCCGACCCGCCGCAAATGCGGTTGGCAGCGAAGGGGTTAGGCACGCCAACCGACGTCGACGTCGATCCGATCACGGGCGAGGTGTACGTTGCCGATGCGAAGGGCCATCAAATCTGGCGGCTCGAGTGCAGCGACAGCGGGTGTGACAAGGCGCAGGTGTTCGCGCAATCCGACACCTTTGTTGCTCCGCGGGTTGACGTGGGTCCAGATCGAACCGTCTGGGTGGCCGACCCTAAAGGCCATAAAATCGTTGCGCTTGACCCAGATGGTACTATTCGTCGGACGATTACCTCGCTCGCCGCAGAACAGGAATAGCGGCGTAGGTTAGCGGCGTTTCCGACTTCGTTTTTTCGGAGTTCGCGCCCTTTCCGGCTCCTTCTTCAGGTACAGCCACAAGAGCACACCGATGAAGGCAAAGGCGCTGAGGTTGAGAAGGGTATCGATGAGATTGTCCCAGAACATCAGCGGACCTCCAGCCTAAGGGCTTTCAGCAGACAGACCATCAGCAGCAGCACGATGTAGACAAACGGCAGGGCGCCGAGGGCGATGATCGCCTTCACCGCGTCGATGCTGTTCGAGAGGATCATCACGAGGCCGAGTGCACCGAGGATGATGCCCCAGATGAGCTTTACCTTCACGCTCGGATTGAGATCCCCGCCGGTTGAAAACATGGCCAGCACGAAGGCGGCGCTGACCACACTGGTGACGATGAAGAGGAAGGCGGCTATGACGGTGGCGACCGTGGTCAGAAGAGAAAGCGGGAGAGTGTCGAGCAAAAAGAAGGTCGTGTTGTTCACGTTGGTCTGAACGACCTCGACGATCGGCGCGTCTGTCCGCAAAGCTTCGAAGAAGCCCATGCCGCCGAAGATGCCGAACCAGAAAATGGAGAACGTCGTCGGCACCAGCACAACCCCAAGAATGAACTCGCGGATGGTGCGACCCTTGGAGATGCGCGCGATAAAGACGCCGACAAAAGGTGCCCAGGCGAGCCACCACACCATGTAGGTGAGTGTCCAGGATCCAAACCAGTTGCCGACCCGCTCGTCGAAGAAAGTAAAAGTCTTAAAGCCGTGGGGTAACACGCCAGCAACGTATTCACCAATGGCCTCCACAATGCCGCCCATCAGATAGTGCGTTGGTCCAGCCAGGAGCACGAACACCATGAGCAGTCCTGCGGTCGCCATCGCCGTCTCCGAAAGGCGCGCCATGCCCCGACTGAGATCCACCATCAACGGAAGAATGTAGCAGACGCAGAGCACCACAAAGATCACCATCGCCAGCCACAGGCCTGTGTTCTCGACATCGAACAGCGACTCGATGCCGCTTTGTACCTGAAAAACACCCATGGCAACCGAGCCTCCGAGGCCGATGGCGATCGCAAAGATAGCGAGCAGATCGCTCAGCCAACCCACCGCCCGCGTCCAGGCCTTTGTGCCGAATACCCGCTGAATCGGGGCGCTGATCAAGGTCGGGCAGCCCTGGCGGAATCCAAAGTAGGCGATCACGAGCCCAGTGACTGCGTAGATCGCCCAAGCATGCAGGCCCCAATGGAAGTTGGTGACGAAGCGCGCCAGCCCCGCCGCTTCCTGCTCATTGGTGTACTCGCGCGCCAACAGGAAATGGGTGATGGGCTCGGCCGCGCCCCAGTAGAGCAACCCTACCCCCATGCCGGCGGCAAACAGCATGCTGAGCCAGCTGACGGTCGAAAACTCCGGCTCATCGTCGTCCTTGCCCAGCTTAACCTTGGCGTAAGGCGAGAACACCAGCCAGATGGTGACGATCAACATCACGCTCACCGTCAACATGATGAACCAGCCACGACTTGTAAACATGACCTTGACGAGGGATGAAGCAAAGGCGGCGAGACCGGGAGTATCAACGATCCCCCAGACGGCGACGGCGCCGGTCAGGGCCAATGCGATCAGCAGCAGTGGATTTTTGAACATATTCTCCCCTTATCGTTTGTGTGGTCGAGTTATCGGCCGTCCGACTCGCTGGGCGCCGCGCTGGGGCGACTTTAGAGACTCACGGTCGTATATCGAATTATTATCGTCATACGGTGTTTATCCTTGTGGTAAAGGAAAGTCAATACAAAAAAGCTGGCTCTTTGCCTAGCCCCATCGTTTGGCCTCCCAAAAAACTTCTTGCTCCAGACAGGACAACCGCAAAAGACTGGCAAGACGTGTAGAATGATGAAAAAGGAATTTTCGCTCCCGTCAAGTTTGCCGGCTTGCCGGCAAGGCTCGCACCGATGGCCCGAAGACTTCTACATATTTGCAGCATGCTGCTGTCTGTGTTCCTCGTTGGGGCAGCAGGCTGTAGCGACAGCGCGACGTCACGGAACGCACAGTCGGAGCCCAGCAATGCGCCCCGGATTGTGTCCTTGAGCCCTGCCATCTCGCGGACGTTGGTGGACTTCGGACTGGAAGACAGGATCGTCGGGCGATCAGCGTTTTGTCGGTCAATCGATCCGTCAATTCCGGTAGTGGGCGATTTACACACTGTCAACTACGAGCAATTGATCCGTCTTGCGCCGACACACATCCTGGTCCAGCCACCTAGCACAGGCCTTGATCCAAAGCTGGTGGAGTTAGCAGCGAAGCGCGCTTGGGTTCTCGGACAGTGGCCACGGTTGAACGGGGTGAATGACATCGAGCGGTTGATTCGCCAGTTACCGACGGTCTTATATTCTGACGGCTCGGATGCACACAAGCGAGCTGCGATGCGCGCCGCGCGACTTCTTGAAGAGATAGCGGCTGCTCTCAGTCCAGGCAGTGAACCCATGTTCGGCGGAGGTACGCTGCTGCTCGCTGGCCTCGAACCCGTGACGGTTTTCGGACGTGAGACGTATCTTCACGATATCCTAATGCGATTTGGTGGCAAGAATGCTACTGACACGACCGGTTGGGCGCAGCTGTCTTTAGAGGACGTGGTGCGAATTAGTCCGGAAGCGCTGGTACTCGTTTTGGCCGATGACCCGGATAAAGCGCCTAAACCAACCGATGCACTCGGTTCATTTGACACACTCGATATTCCCGCTGTCCGCCATGGACGCCTGGCCGTGCTTGCGCATCCCGACTCGATGCTGCCTTCAAGTGGTGTGATTGGGGTCGCGCATGCCATGCGCGCAGTACTTCGCCAACTGACTCAGGTCTCCGAGTGAAGGTGCTCTCAACACGACAATTGTCAGGCCTTGCTATTCTGTTCCTGCTAGTCATTGCAGCGTGCCTCATGCGCATGCTGATCGATCGCGATCCCTCAGGCGCCCTCGGACTCGCCTGGCCCGACCCGTCTTACGCACAATTCCGATGGACCCCGATGCTAAACGGTATCATCGCCGGTATTGCGTTGGCGATATCGGGTATGTTGCTACAAGCTTTATTGCGTAACCCGCTGGCATCACCGTTCATCCTGGGGATCTCCAGCGGCGCAGGGCTAGGTGTAATGATTGCGTTGTACATCGCTTATGCTGCCGGAAGTGCCGCGCCGCAAGTGGCAGGCAGCACGCTGCCCGCGACAGCGGGTGCGCTTGGGACACTTGGCGTAGTGTATGCGCTTGGCCAGCGCAAGGGCTGGATCGATCCGGTTTCGCTGATCCTTATCGGTGTGGTTGTGGCGACCATCTGCAGCGCCGGTATTATGTTTTTTCAGCATCTCGTACCAACCGGCCTGCGAGGTGAATTCACGACCTGGCTGATGGGCCACATTCCTGAGAGTACATCGACGCTTGCACTGGTCTTGACGGGTTCGATCGCATCTATCGGACTTGTGGTGGCTATCGCAATGGGGCGCTCCCTGGACGTAGCTACGCTCGGCGATGACGAAGCGCGCAGCGTGGGGCTCGCCATCGGCCCGCGACGATTGGCGATGTTTGTACTCGCGGGCGTTCTTGCCGCGGTTGCGGTAGCTGTCGTCGGGCCGATCGGATTTGTCGGTCTGATCTCACCGCATGTGGCGAGGCTTCTGCTTGGTCCGCGTCATACCGTGCTTGCACTGGGTGCGGCGTTGTGCGGTGCCATGGTCCTCGTCGGCTCGGACGTGGCGCGCCAGGCACTCGATCTTGGCGGCGGCCGGATGCCACCGGGCATCTTCACGGCGATTATGGGGGGACCGATGTTTATCTGGTTACTGCTCACGGGACGCGGACGGCTATGAGCATTACCATCAAGAATCTCACATTCTCTTACGGTCGCCACGAGGCGCTAAAAGACATTTCGATGCAGGCCAGACCGGGACGCATCACCGCCTTACTCGGACCAAACGCGGCCGGCAAATCCACATTGCTGCGATGCGTTATTGGCACCCTGAAACCCACAGCGGGTAGCGCCCTGATCGATGGCATGCCTTCGCATCGGCTACGTGCTCGCCAGTTGGCAGCTCGACTAGCCTATGTCCCACAACGCTCAATCGTCTCGGCCGCTTTTTCGGTTCGCGAAGTGATCGAGCTGGGACGCTACGCGCTCACGCCAGACCCGCAGAAGGTCGATGACGCCATCGCGCGCCTGGACCTCCAAGACATTGCTAACCGGCCCTACCCCGAACTTTCTGTCGGACAGCAGCAGCGTGTCGTTCTGGCCCGGGCCTTCGCCCAGCTTTCTGCCAGCGGTCACTTGATTCTCGATGAGCCGATGGCGGCGATGGATCTCCGCCATGTCCGGGATGCAATGAGCTTACTGCGCGAGCTGGCCAACAACGACGTGACGGTTTTGATCGCCATGCATGATGTCGGGCTCGCGGTCTCGGTGGCTAACGACGTCTGGCTGCTGGATCGGGGGCGCATGGTTACCCACGGCGAGATCGGCGAAGTTCTCACGACCGATCTTCTTGCGACCGTCTTTGGGGTGCCGTTCAACTGGACCGACGGTGCGCCCGGTGGGCCGTACTTGGTTGCCGATGCCCGCCCCCAGCAAAACCAGGCTACAGCTCGCGCACCATGACAACGTTTACGTACGGGGGTAGGGGAATCTACGAACAGTGCTAGGGAGTTGACCCGATTAATCGGCGCACGCACCGCTGCAGTCTGCTAGTAGCGAAGGGTTTCTCAATGAACTCCAACGCTCCCGCCCGGATGACACTGACGGCCAGCGGCATGTTATGCCCTTCACCCAGTACGATTACCGGGAGCTCAATCCCGCGTCGCTTGAGATGATCCAGTAATTCAAGGACGCTCATTCCCGGCAGGTCGACCTCGGTAACCAGGCAGCCCCGACTGAGGGGGATGCACTGCGCTAAAAACGATTCCGCACTAACGAATGTCTTGACCTCCGTCGATGTCGAGGCAAGAAACGAGTGCAACCTGTTGCACTCTGAGGTATCCGGCTCAATCACGTAAATCGTGTGCCGGGCGCTATCCTCTATTCCTTTCATGAGAGACGTCGTTGCGGAAATGTCAAGCACAAATACGCGCTGCCGACCCGTCTGGGAACGGTGACGCACTCGCCAACGGCTGGGCCTTTACGCCAGCTTCTTTTCTAAACTGAGAAAGTATGGACAAAAAGATTGCCGAAAGATATTAGAGGTATTACGTAGGGTACGTACGTACCTTGCGGCAAAACTGCCGATCCAGCGCTATCGTCGTTGGCCCAGCAGCAAAACGCAGGAAGGACAGTGGTCGATGGGCAAGTTATCTCTGATTGAACAACCGTATTAGTTGGGGTACGGATTCTACCGCGCACTTCTGCAAGACGCGATGTCGATGGACTTCTACGGTTCGCCGGCTAATGCCCAGGCGCTCTGCGATAGCTCTGTTGCCATGTCCTTCAACAAGCAACTCCATGACGTCACGCTGTCGAGCCGTGAGCCTTGCAACGTGCTCTTGGAGGGTACTCTTTTTTTCGGACTTGGTCCTATTTTGTGCGTTCACTTCCAATGCGTTGTTAATGCTGTCCAACAGGTTCTGCTCATGGTAGGGCTTCTGGATGAAATCAACCGCGCCCGCTTTTAATCCCTCGACGGCCATGCGCACATCGCCGTGACCTGTTATGAAAACGATGGGCAGCTTTACGTCCATCTCGTTCAATTTCACCTGCAGGGCCAACCCGCTCATCCTGGCCATGCGTACGTCGAGGACTAAGCACCCTGCTTGATCGGTCGTACAAGATTTCAGGAACGACTGGGCGTTTGCGAACGTCTCCGCTCTTAAACCAACAGACTCCACAAGCTCCTTTATCGAGTCACGCACAGCCTCATCGTCGTCGACGATGAATACCGTTTGCTCAAACATTTAATCACCTCTGCTCTGCCGGCAGTGAAAAGTGGGCTATCGCGCCGCCCGCCGGATTTCGTGTGTACCAGATTTCCCCGCCGTATGCACTAATAATGTTGCGACAAACAGATAACCCGATTCCGATGCCTGAGCGCTTTGTCGTATAAAAAGGCTCAAACATATGATCTGCTTCCACATCCGTAATACCGAGACCACGATCAGCGACACTGACTTCTATGCCGCCGCTGCTCGTTCTTGCAGTTCTCACAGTGACCACTTTTTCAACGTCCCGACCAGTACTTCCCATCGCTTCCATTCCGTTACCGATCAAATTGAGCGCAACCTGTTGAATCTGGATCGGATCAACAAGAACGGTCGGCAATGAAGGGGTGAGCTCGAGCTCAAGCCGACAGTCGTGGAACTTCATTTGCACATTGGCAAGCTCCACTGTCTCTTGGATGACCGAGTTAATATTCACCACTTTCACCTCAATGGGCTGTCTCTTGACCATAGCGCGAAGCCGGCTCAAGACGTTACCAGCTCGAACGGTCTGGTCTCTTATTTTCTGCACGAGTCCCTGTATTTTTTCGCGACTATCTGTTCCGGCTTTAAGCCGTCTTCCGCATGCCTGCGCATAATTCTCAATTGCGGCCAACGGTTGATTAATCTCGTGAGCGATGCCTGCTGCCATCTCGCCCATGATTTGCACCCTGGTGAGATGCGCCAGGTGCTCGCGACTCTTTACCGTTTCCTGTGCGGCCTCATGCAATTTCTGCTGCGACCGCTTATGCATCAGGGCATTTGCGATGATCTCTGCGACGATTCGGATTCGTCGTATAACCTGAGCTGGCCACATCCGCCCCGCGCGAAGAGCATTGAAGCCCAGGCTACCCACAACTAAGCCGCCCACGGTCAACGGGATAACAGCGGACGATTTGATACCCACGCTCAGACCAAACCGCTTTTCGTTCATCGCTTCGTCCGGCAACTCATCCAGCTTCGAAAAGATCAAAGGCTCGCCGCGCTCCAACCTACTGGCATACCACGGCAACTGTTCGTTCAAATTCAAATTGGTGCCGTAAACCTCCGCGGCCGCTTCGAACCCAGGGGCGTGCCACAAGTGCGTCGCCCGCAAAGTGGTGCCATCTTCCAAGAACTCGTGGATGAACGCTCGCTCAACTTGCATGAATTTACCCAAGTGTACAAGGGTAGCTTCGATTTCCTCGTCGATTTGCTCTGCTGGCAGATTGCTGAACCGAGTCGCAATCTCCGAGACTAGAGACTCGAACCTGAGGCGCTCCTCCAGCGCCTGCTCAGTCCGTCTCCGCGCGAGTGCATTGGCGAAGATCTCATCCACCAGCCGCAGCCTTTGAACCAGGTCTTGCGGCCATCTCTTGTTCTGAAATGCATGGACAAAGAGCGCCCCAAGCAACTCGCCGCCGACCATAAGTGGATGCACGATGGCCGCGTTGACCTTCACACCTTCCGTATGGATCCATTCGTGACGGATTTCCGCCGGCAAATCATCCAACGACTCAAACAGAATGCGCTCACCGCGCTGGAGCGCGGCGGTCATCCTCGGGTACGTCTCCGAAAGGGCAGCTGGGTCGAACCCGAGCCCGCGCGTCGCACCCGTGGCAGACCACTCGTGCGTCATTCCGCAAAGACCCGAGTCGGGGTGCATCTCTATAACAAAAGTCTCATCCGCCCCGACAAACTCGCCGATTAGTCCAAGCCCAGCCTCAATCCTCGAATCCACTTCGTCTGCAGCGACGTTTACAAAACCCGCCGAGATCTCGGATAACAATCTCTCGAAACGCAGGCTTCTCTCGATCTCACGCTGCGCCTGTTTGCGTTCCGTGATGTCGCGCCAGAAACACAGCAACGCCGGCGTGTCCTCGATTTGGACTATGCCCAAGCTCACCTCGATGTCGATCAACGAATGATCTCCCTTGCTGTAAACCCACTCATAGACCATCGGCTTGCCGGCGTATGCCTGCCGAAGTATCTCCAGCCCTTCTGCTTCCGAATCCCTGCCGTCGCGTTGGGTGCGTGGCGAGATTGCCCATGGAGTATGCCCGATGATCTGGCTCCTTGGGAGTCCGATCATTTCCAGGGCTTTCACGTTACAATTCGTGAAGCGGTCGTCCTTGATCATTAGGATGCCGTCATTCGCCGATTCGAAGAGAAGACGATACTGCGCCTCGCTCTTGCGAAGCGCCTCTTCGGCCTGCTTGCGCTCGGTGATGTCGCGGCCGACGGATTGAAACTCAAGAATGCGGCCCTGTGGGTCGCAGATAACCCGATCGCTCCATTGCTGCCAGCCGATTGACCCATCGGGCTTCAACACCTGGTGTTCGTAGACCTGCAAGGAGTTTTCGCAATTGAGTGCACTGATATTATCGCGGACCGTTTGGTGGTCCTCCTTGGGGACCAGCGTCAGAAACGATTGCCCCAGCAGCTCGTCCCGGCTGCGTCCGAAGTAGCGGCAGTAGGCCTCATTGACAAACGTCAGCATGCAGTCGGTGTCGAACCGACAGATCATTTCGGTTTGGTCTTCGACAACACCCCGGAAACGTTTCTCGCTTTGGCGCAGCGCTTCCTGTGCCCATTTGTGCATGAATGCGTTGGCGAAAATCTCACCAACCAGCCGGAGGCGCTGAACCAATTCGCCAATCCAGACCCTTTCGTCACGTAGGGCATCAAAGCCCATCGCTCCGATAACTGTGCCTGCAACGGTGATCGGCACGATAATGGTTGATTTTATCCCAGCCTCCCTTATGTATCGTCGCTCATTTCTGGCTTTCTCCGGCAAAACATCTAGCCTTGGAACATCGAACATTTCATTCTTAAGCAGCTTGCTGGTTATGAACGGAAACATCTCACTTAAATTGCCATTCAGTGCGACTTGAGTAGCTTCCTCAAGCGGGTAATCCTCCGCAGTCCAGAGGTGCAGAACCCGCAACTCTGCCTGATCCTCATTGAACAGCAATATATAGCCTCGATCGGCCTGTATAAATTGGCTCAGTCGTGCCAGATTCTCACGAATCTTCGTGTCGAATTGCTCTGCGGGCAGATTGACAAATGTCCCGGAGAGTTCCGTCAGCAACTGCCTGAACCGCAGGCGCTCCTCGAATTCTCGCTCTGTTCGCTTGCGCTCGGTGATGTCGGTTGCGATAACGCCGATCCCGATGAGATTGCCTGTTTCCTCCAATACCGGGAACTTGCTTACCAGCAGGATGATAGGCGGGTCGCTACCAGGGACTATGTCTTCCTGGTGAATAAGCCTTCTCGTCTTCAGAACCGCTAAATCCTGCGCGCGAACGCGATCTGCATAATCCTTGGCAAAGATATCGTGTGGGAACTTGCCTTCCGCTTCTCCTCTGGCTAAGCCATATGTCTTTTCAAACTGCCGACTGGCCAGAATGTAACGCCCTTCGACATCTTTAAGATTAATGTCAGTAGCGGAGTTCTCGAAAAATGCCCGCAACTGCTGTTCGCGCTCACGCAGCGCCTGTTCCACCCGGATGCGCTCGCTGATGTCACGGATACTGCTGATAACGAACAAGCCCTCAGCAGTGCTAAGTGGGTTGAGACTGATCTCGACCGGTATCTCTACGCCGTCCTTTCGACGCGCAAAGAGATCTAAGCCAGTCCCCATTGGTCGGACACGAGGGTTGTCAAAGTAGCGCGTGCGGTGTTCGCCGTGTTGGCGCCGAAAGCGCTCAGGCAAGAGCGTCTCAACGGTTCGCCCAATTAGCTCGCCGCGCGTGTAACCGAGGAGTTTTTCCGCCTGTGGATTAACCCGTGCAATCTTCCCGTCCTGGCTGATAATAGCCAGGGCATCGGGCACACACTCCAGAGCGACTGCCACATCGCGCAGATTGTCAGGACGGCGCTCGTGGTCAGGGGAGACTCGGTTAGCTCGTTCGCGCCTCTTCGTTCGCGTGTTGGTTAGCATCGGCGCATATCGTCGCGTGGTGGTAGCAGTCACTCTAACACATCTGCGCACCCTACCCTACCCTCGTCAGATCGAACGGCAGGCTTCAAGTCCATCACGCAGCTGCCGTTCGATATTGGCTAAATCTTCTCCCCAGCTGGGTAGGGGCGCACAGCGTGCTCGTAAAGGATGTCTGCAAAACTGAGATTGGGAACGGATGTCCATTGCAGCTGGAATTCTCCGGCTAATTAGCCTACGCCACTCTATGCTTCTCGCATCTTTCGCAACGCTTAAGCTGCGATAGCCTAGGGAACCTTTTGATCGATTGTGACCTCCACCGGTTTTCCGGCCGCCACTTTCACGAGACCACTTGTTCCCTGCAAGTCGCCACTGCGAGCGATCGCGTCACCCGAATGCGATATCCGAGCAGCGACAAGCACCTCTGGAAACTGAGACAATCGCAATTGTGGAACCATAGACATCGAATCATCAATCTCGAAAGACCGGGGCAAGTCTTTTACTCGGAAGCGGGTTACCGCGATCGGGGCACGTGGTCCTTGCGGCGCACGGACGAAGACGAAAACCGTATCCTCAGGCGCCGCTTGACCGGCGAGCGATGGGTCCAGCGTGACGCGAACACTAAGGCGCGCCCCTGATTCAGTGGGCTGTGTCTGCTGTGTGGTCTCTTTAGCTTGTAGTCCCCCTTCGACCCGCGCGATCTGCTCTTCCACCATCTTTCGAACTTGTACCTCTAAATCGCTTCGCGTCAGCATTTGTCTCCAGCGGGTGATGGCAAGTGGGTTGTTCCCTTCCTGAAAGGCGACAAAGCCGGAAAGCCAAAGGGCCTTGGTGTGGTTAGGGGCTAGCTCAAGCGTGCGACCCAACAGTTGACTAGGCGGGCCAGCAAGCCTGCCGCCATGGGCAAGCGCAAGCGCTTCCGCGTAGTCGACCAGAAGATCAGGACGATCGCCAATGAGCTTATGCGCTCTTTGGAACGCAAGAACGGCATCGTCGAATCGATCCTCGGCCATGTGGGCGTGGCCGCGCTCTATCCAACCCTGGCCCTCATCCATCTGCTGTTGCAGGCTGCGCGCTATGTCCGCCGCCATGTCTTCGACCGAGCGAGCGGGCGATCCGGTTGCGGACAGCGGTATCGTTGCTTCGTCTGCGCCTGTCCCACGGTACGCAAACTGCAGGTAGATTCCCACGGCGAGTAGCGGTGCCGCGATCAACACAACCCACGCTATTTTGCGGCTGCTGCTGCTTTGTCTTTCCGCAGACGCCGTATCGTTTTCCGATGAAGGATTCACAGCATCATTCTCTGAACGTGCCATGCTTTTAACCTGCCGACCCCCCCTGCGGCGCCACCCGCATAGCCGTGGATCGTCCGGTAAAGGCCGCTCCGGAATAAAGGATGGACGATGTCGGGTGTTCCTAGCGTTTATGTACCCAGGTCGGGCAACTCATGGGCTATGCCTTTGTGGCAATCAATGCAGGTCCGCCCTATCTCCTTAATCGGCGCATGCGCAAACCGGAGCTGCCGGTCAAAGTCCATGGCAGTGACGCTGTGGCAGTTGCGACACTCGCGCGAATCAGTCCGCGCCATTTTATTCCACACGCGCTGTGCTAGGGTCACTCGGTGGATTTCCCACTTCTCGCGAGTACCGATCGTCCCCATGATTTCGTGATACACGTCCTTTACCGCAATGGTCTTGGCCACCATCTTCGGAATGAAAGGCTCGGGCACGTGGCAGTCTGCGCACGTGGCGCGCACGCCGGTCCGGTTCGAGTAGTGAGCACTCTCGCGCCACTCAGGGGCAATGAACTCGCGCATGCTGTGACACATAGTCGAGCAGAAGGCCTCGCTGTTAGTCACACTGACGAAGGTGTTGAACCCGGCCCAGGAGATGATACCAACGAAAAACAACAGGAAACCACCGACCGGTATACCGAGCAACCATCGCTTCTTGGGTTGACGCCACAATGTGCGCCAGCGTCCCTCAGACTCGGACCGACTAGTTTGAATTGATTCGTCCATGCTCTGAATTTTTATCGTTAGTGGCGTTTATATTTGCGATGTTTGGTTAAGGCCGCACGAGAAGCGCTAATATATATCAGACGATCCATCCGCGAAAGAATTAAGTAGCCTTAGTTTGCTGAACGCCGTACTGGCGAGCCACTTAAACGCGTAGTGATAGGCTTGGGCCGATGCGGTCATGCTGAAAAGCGCATGGCTGAAACACGATACATGCTACGTACGTACTGTACGTAGTTTCCCGTACCTTCGCGGATTAATACGTACGTACCTATACGCAGACGCGCGCATTGGCATGGTTCGTGACAACGAGAGGCATGCCCGCTTGCTTACATTGTTTGGTTGACATGACACGCTAAACCTGTAATCTAAACTCGGTGGATCTAAAGACGTCCATCCGCAAAAGATAAAGGGACTAAGTCGATCCGCAGACAAAATTAAGTAGCCTTCGTTTGCTAAACGCTGTTCTGGACAGCGTAGAGGAGGAGAACAATGCGCCTAAAGAGTGCCATCGCTGTGTGGATTGCTTTCGCAGCTCCGGCATCGCTGTCAGCCGTCGCTAACGAGAAAGGTTGTCTGTCGTGCCACGAAGGCATCGAGCGATTCTCGGATGGCGGCATGCAAACGGCGATCGAGGCGATGGCACGTCCTGTTCGTGACCCCGGAGGCTGTGTCATCTGTCACGGTGGCACGCCAAGCGCGACCACCAAGGAAGCCGCCCACTCTGGGGCACCGAAAGGGTTGACTGCCAGGGGCGGTGCGGACGCCTTCTATCCAGATCCGGGTAGCATATGGATTGCCGATAAGACCTGCGGTTTGTGCCACCAAGGATATCCCAGGCGCTTGATCAAAGCGCTCATGGGGACGGAAGCCGGCAAGTTGCAAGGCAACTTTTGGGTTTGGGGTTTGCAAGACAAGCACAAGTTCAAGGCGCATTGGGGAAACTACAACGTCAAGGACGAGGATGGGCTGACGCCAGCCGTGGGCACGGAAGCTTACAAGACCTACATGACCGCCTTCGCCAAGACCCACCCTGATCAGATAGTCGCACGACTGAGTCAGGTTCCCGAGGTTGATGTAAACAGGATCTCCAAGGATCCCAACCTAGCCGGCATGACATACTCACGGCAGCAGTGTCAACGCTGTCACGTGGGTGTGACGGGGTCTCAGCGGCGTGGTGACTTCCGCGGCGCCGGTTGTTCCTCCTGCCACGTGCCTTACAGCGTGGAAGGTCTGTACGAAGGTGGCGATCCGACGGTCAACAAGAAGGAACCGGGGCACCCCTTAATGCACCGCATGCAGGCGACGCGGAAATCCAAGATAACCGTAAATGACGTGACCTACTCGGGTATGCCCTCGCACACCTGCAGGACCTGTCATAACCGGGGTAAGCGCATCGGGCCAAGTTACATGGGGATGATGGAATCGGGGTATGGCAGTCCGTTCGACAAGAAGGGGGGGCAGCAACCGAGAATGCATGGGCGGAACGGCTATCTCTTCATCGAGGATGATCTGCATCATCAGGTTCAGAGCCGGCCCGAGAACCCCGAGGGTGGCCTGTTGTGCCAGGACTGTCACACATCCATCGACATGCACGGTGACGGCAACATCTTCGGGACGACACTGGCACAGGTAGAAGTGGAGTGCTCTGACTGCCACGGGACCGCAGATAAGTATCCGTGGGAGCTGCCGATTGGATACGGTGAGGAATTCCAAAAGCCCATCGATCAAAAGCCGCGCGGTCTTGCTAAGGAACTGCCGCGGTTCATGACCCTGGCCACCGTGTACGAGCCGAGGGACGGCTACCTGCTGACCGCCAGAGGCAACCCGTTTGGCAACGTCGTCAAAAACGGCGACAAAGTGATTGTTCACTCCGCAACCGGGCTAGACTTCGAGGTGCCGATTCTGAGGCAGATCAGATTGAAGGACTCCTGGCAGGACAAGCGTGCCAAGGTCGCCAAGGTCAGCGTCGCGCAGCATACGGACAGCTTGGAGTGCTACGCGTGCCACGCCAACTGGGCACCGCAGTGTTACGGCTGTCATGTAACGGTAAACTATTCGGAAGGCAAGACGGACGTGGACTGGATTGAGAATGTCAACGCCCGCCAACGCAATGGGCTGACGCCGGACGCTCAGTTGGGCACCAATGGCTTGACCAGTCCCGGCAAGGTCTCGGAAACCCGTTCCTATCTGCGCTGGGAGACGCCCATCCTCGGTATCAATGGCGAAGGCCGGGTGAGCCCCATGATGCCTGGCTGTCAGGTGATCACCACGGTGATCGACAAAGACGGTAATACGGTTTCGCACAACGTGATGTGGCCGACACCGGAAGGCCCGGGCATCGATCATACAGCGGTGCAGCCACATACGGCGGGCCGGCGGTCGCGAAGTTGTGAGAGCTGCCACGCTGATCCAAAAACACTTGGCTATGGGATCGATGACGGTCACTTCATGCGTGGTTACGATAAAGGCTTCACCTTCGATCTGCAAACGCCGCAGGGCAAAGATATTCCCGCTTCGGCAAACCTCCAATCCCAGCCGATACAGGGACTAGAGTGGGATCTCTCCCAAATCGTGACGCGCGACGGCAAGCAGTTAGTCAGTGTGGGTTCTCACTGGCCTTTAACAGGACCGCTACCCAACGACATGCGCAAAAAGATGGAGCGCACAGGGTTATGCATGGGCTGCCATACCGAGATGTCAAACGAGGCGATCTGGGGCAAGGTGTCTAAGTCTGGATTTCTTGACAACGAAGCGCATCAAAAGCTCATGAACGAATCGGTGCGCGCACTGAGCCGCTCGAAGTAAATCTGCTTCCCGTGCTTGCGTGCACTGATCCCGATTTACGTGATTAAGCGGGTTCGATTAAACGAAAACGAGGAACATGACAATGCGGCTCATCGGCTGTCGACTCATCATCGTGGTGCTAGCAAGCTTAATCTTCCCGGCCATACCGGCGAGTGCTGCCGTGGATCTTGGCAACTATACGGTAGCCCAACTACTTCAACCCTGTGAGGAGGGCGATAGTGACGCCCGCTGGGGTGCCACCAAGGAAACAGAGTGCGAGCAGTACATAAACGGGTTTACAGGCGCCTATCTGTTGCTTACCAACGGCGGCAAGAATCAGAATGTTTGCCTACCACCGGTAGGGAATAGGCCTGACGAGGTGCGCTGGGCCTTTACCAAGTGGGCATATGAAAAGTTCGACAGAAGAAATATGTCCGCAGCCGAAGGCTTGATGGAAGCCCTCAAGGCCGCATTTCCCTGTTAGTTAGTAGGTTTTTCTGCCAGATAACTCTCGTGAGCAACCGCCGGCGGTTCGTTGATTATAGTGCGCTTTCCAGGTTGCAGTGCAAAGGCAGTGAGTGTCCTCTCATATCAACGTCGGTCACAGCAACCTAAAGCCAACATCGTAGTACGGCGCAGAGCGGCTCGTAGCGCCAGCCGGCCGTGAGACAACCTAGCTTTCGGTAACCCGCCGCCAGTATGCCCGGTGGCGCTTTACGCTGTCCTCACGGTCCACGACCACCTCGATCAAACCCACGCCAGCGCCTTCGAGCGATTCGACCAGTGCCGTGTCAAACGCGCGCCCGTCGTGCACACGCCAATGCCGCAAACCATAAAGTTTCGCCACCTGCGCAAAGTCGAGCCCGCTTGGGGTGAGCCAGTAGCGCTCGAAGTCCGGTAGTGTCGATTGTGGTAAGTAACCAAAAATCGCGCCGCCGCCGTTATTGAATACAACCAAGGTCGCACTGAGATCTTTCGCCGCAATCAGCCCGTTCATGTCGTGATAAAGCGCCAGATCACCGAGCAACCCGATCACTGGGGCCGGGCTCGCCGCCGCCACCCCCAGCACCGTCGACATATTGCCGTCAATACCGCTCGCGCCACGATTACCCAGCAGGGTGAACGCCTGCCCTCCCCCGCTAAAGAAGCTGTCTAGGTCACGAATAACCATGGAATTGCCGCCGAAAATAGCGCTGCCCGTCGGCGCGCGCCTAGCCACGCCCTCCAGTACAGCGGCCTCCAAGGGCAACTCGTCCCTATACTTATTAAGAGTGTTTTGGGCGCGCCGTTCTTCCTCCCGAAATGCGACTGCCCAGTCGGGCGATTCTAGTGCGACCTCGGGCTAGTTGCCGCTAAACTTGTCGAACGGATTAGGTGGCTTGGCCTATTTTTTCTCTTTCTTCGGTTTTCCCGTCGCCGGATCCAGGCTAGCAATCGCCTCCACACAGGGGTTCTCCACGCCGGTCCCGGGTTTGATCCACAAGAGGGGGACAAAAAGCTGCAGCGTGAGCCGCCTCCTCTTCTTGGCTTTGTTGACCTCGGGCTTCATCATCGACCCTTTGACCTCGACGGGGATCGCGAAACTCATAAATCTCGGCGACTTCGGTCTCGGTCTGAACACCATCTTCAGTTTATCCGTGGCAAGATCGATCGTGCCGCTACCGCCAATCGTGTAACGGGGCATATCGATCAAGATATGCTCACCGCGAGCCACACCGCCGATGATCTCGAACGGCCAGATCATGCAGTTGAGCTGGGTGTTGTCCTTACTTGAGGTGGCAGCCGTCATAATCATTCCTGTCAGACTCGCGAGTCGTAGCGGATCGGCCCCGGAGAGATTTGCCGGTCCACTTATGAACACAACTTTGCCATTGGCGCTCCCCAGCAGACTGTGCAAGGTCGCGCCCTTGCCGACGAGCTTGATGTCGACATCGGCGCTCTTCGCCTCCAAGACTCTTTTTATTCCCAACTCATGGAGTAACGTCCCGTAATCGAGATGCTCCACCTTTAGTAGGAAGGCGGCAGTCGGCGTCTCTTTTCTTGCATCGAGTTGCAAGTCTGTCGAGATCTCCCCGCCTGATAATCTGGCTCTAAACGGCGATATCACCAGCCGGCCGTCGTTCAGAAACAGCTTGAACTTTACGTCACCGAGATGGGTTTGTGCGCCAAGCACTTCGGTCGCCCGCAGATCCAAATCCAGATCGATGCTGCGCAACGTATCGACCGGAATCGAAAACTCGGGCAAGACGAGATCTCTCTTTTCGTCGGCGCTCCCGTATTCGCGCATTAGGCCCTCGATAAGCCTTTCGAGATGAAGTGGGTCAAACTCAAACTTTGCCGTGATTTCCGGCCGCGACCCAGCCGTGGACCATGCCAGCTTGCCCTCAAGGTGACTCTGACCTATCTGGGCATCAAGCTCGGAGAGGCGGAACGCTTTGTTTTTCTTCTCAAGCTGGCCACTTATGGCATAGGGGCCATAGGGCGGCAGCTGAGTCTTGAGCAGCGGGTCCAGCTCGTCCACCCGCTCGCCTTTCAACGTGAGTGCGAGCCTGAAATTCTCCGTATCAATCGGCCACGGTACATCGCCCTTCAGAACTAACGAGGTATTGTCAGCGCGTGCCGACAAGGTCAATGGCCAGGACTTGCGGTCTTCTATTAGACGCGTGAGCGATTCTCCACGTAGTACCAGATTGATCGGAACGTCGCGATAGACGGCGTCGGCCGCGATCTGCATCGCGCCACCGTGCCTGGCCATCGCTTCAATACTGGCGATGTGTAACGCAACAGGCTCCTCTGCACCATGGCGTCGAAAGGTCAGGTCAACGCCCGACGCAAACGCATTGATATCACCTTGCGTTAGTAATACCCTCAAGTTTTCGCCCGCCCCTTTGAATGCGACGTTCAAGCCCTCTGCCTTACTCATAAAACCGTCTATCTCGGTAAACACCCGCAGCGCCTTAGCGACGTCAATGTCACGGCTCGAAAGCTCAAGTGTCACCGACGGCACCTTCTTGCGCGCATCGACGCCGATACGGCCTTGAATCGAGAGACCGGCTAGCGCCACCTGTATCGGCTCCAAAGTGAGATTGCCGTTATCGAGCCGTACGCGCGCCGTCAGATCGCGGATCTCTATAGGACCGCCGGTAACGCGCCCGAAACTGAGATCCAGATCCGCATCGATGCGACGCAGATCGGCGGCCGGAAGAGTGATGTCGAGGGGATCGGTCTTATCACCCTTAGGAGGTTCCTTCTTTAGGGTTGCCAGTGGCTTCAGGTCGAAAAGAGTTGATCTTAGCTCTGCGCCTACGCGTAGTCTCGACTGGCCGAGCTGAACGGCAACCGTACCCGCGATATCGCTCTCAGGACTTTGGGCCTTTAAATCCCTAACGGTATAACCGTCGACACTCTCGACTATCCGTGCCGAGAGCTTGTAGGACTGCAATGGCGGTAGCTTTGTACCAACCAGCAGCCCCAGCAAGGAAAGTTGCGCGCCATCGACGTTGACTTTCAGGTCCACGCCCTTACCCTCGAGTGGTTGGGCAATGATTCCCTCGACCTTAACGTTCGTATCGGCAGCACGTGCGGATACGGTGACCGGCCATCGCTTGTTATCCAACAGCTTCGCGAGCGTGCCGCCACGAAAGGACACCGAGATGCGCTGCTTACGATAGAGACCATCGGCGCTCAAGCTGATCGGCTTGTCTTCCGGTAGTGCGACGGCTGCCCTGGTGATATCGACGCGCTCCGGTACCCCCCGGTCACCGATGTGTCCCTCGAGATCCGTTAACAGGTAGCCCTTGTCCTGTTCGCGTACGCGGCCCGATAGCCGGTAGGATCCAAGCGCCGGTAACGTCGTACCCGCGATCGCTTCAAGTTCCCTAAATTGCTTGCCGCGCACATCGACTTGAAGATCCAAGCCCCGGCCGGTCGTCGGTTCCGCAATCATCCCTTCGACGTCTAACTCCGCCCCGTCAACCTTGGCGGACACTTTAAGCGGCCACGGCTTCGTCGGTTGGACGAGTTCCTTGAGCGCGCCGCCTTCGCCAGTCACTGTGAAAGGGCTATCTCGATAGCGTCCGCTTACCTCCAGCTCGATTGGGTCCGTCGCAGACAGCGCAACCTTGCCGCTGTCCACCGATAGATTGATCGGGGCATCCTTGTCTCCCAAATGACCGGTCAACCCTGTGATACGGTAGCGCTCATCCGCCTCGATCACGCGCGCCGTAACCGCATAAGACCCGAGCGCCGGCAGGTCAACGGGCAATAACGCGGATAGGTCGGCAAACTTCTCGCCTTTGATGGCGATACGAACATCGAAACCCTTCCCGTCGATGGGCCGGGTGACTAACCCATCGACGTCGACGATCGCCCCGCCTACCCGTGCTGCGATTGCCACCGGCCAGGGCCTGGTGGCTATGAAGAACTGAGCGGGTGTGCCACCATTGAGTGACAGCGAAAACGGTGTGTCGCGATACCAGCCTGTCGCTTCGATCTTGACAGGCTCATCACGCGCGAACGTAACATTGGCTTCGGAGATCGCGACCGCCTCACGTTTATCGGAACCAGCGAGGTAAGTGATGACGAGTTGCTCGAGTCTCAGCGACTTTATCTTGACGTCAGGGAGCGCTCCTGGAATCTTCGGTTTCTTCTTTTTTCTCTCAAGAAACGTCCAGTTTTTTGACCCGTCCGGATTCACTTCGAGCTGTAAATCGAGCCCTTCCAAGTCCACATCTAGCAGCTCCACCCGATCTTGGAGAAGCGGCAGCAGTGCGACCTGTACGCCAATACGGTTAGCGCGCAGAAGATAATCCCGTGATGCCCACGGTGGATTGGCAATGCGCACATCCTCAACCACGATCTTTGGGCGCAGCGACGGTGACAGCGACATCTCGCCCGCAAACGTCACCTGCCGTCCGAGCGTTGTGGAGATTGCCGATTGTAACGGCCCGCGATAGACCGCGACGTCGACCGACAACAAGATCACGATGAGCACGCCGACCACGCCGATGAGAACAACGGCAGACCAAGCTGCGAATTTAGCTACGCGCACATCTCCATCCTCGAGCAGCTTTTTTGCTCACGCGCAGGCTTGTCGCTAGCGCGCGACCACCTCAAAGTGCGTGCTTGCGTCCCGTGCGCTGAACAGCCAGGGGGACAACAATCATGAAATATTACAAGACCTAGCGCAAGTACCGATAGGTGAACCGTTGACAGGCGCCAGAGAAGGAGCAGAGTAAGTGATGAGTACCTTCCGAGATCGCGTCCTGGCTGTGTTTCCAGCCGGCTCCAACGGCGAGCTCAATCTTCCTCCCGAGCTTGCGATGGTAATCACCAACGGGCGGGGCTGTGAGCTTTGGGACAGCGCTGGCCGGCGGTTTATGGATTTTTCAATCGGCTGGGGATCGGTGCTGGTCGGCCATGCGCATCCGCAGGTCGTCGAAGCGGTCGCGCGTAGTGGCGCCCTTCAAATCACTCATGGACACGTTCCTCTGATTTCATCCTCTAGCTTTGATCTCAAGTTGTCTCAAGAGCAAACCCAGCCGTACGTATGTTAACCTGTGGTACTGGCAACGTTGCGAGCTCGCGCTCTATAAGCTCGACGAAGCGTGGGGCGCCGCAAACATAAACATGCGAAGGGGCTCCAAGTCGTTGGATCGCATCGGCCAGTAGTTTCCGATCAACCCGCTTCCCATAGCTGCCCCACCCTGCTGGTGGCCTTCGCGTAAACGTGTACAGTACGATCAAACGTGGGTCATTCAGCGCGCGCCGGTCGAGCTCATCGCGATAGATGACCTCATCAAGAGAGCGTGTGGAGTAGAGCAAAAGCGCGGGTATATCCGGATCGGCATTCGCCCGGTGGCGTAACATTGACATCAAGGGAACGATGCCGGAGCCGCCGGCGATGAGCAGGAGTGGGCCACCCAGGGCAGCCGTCCATGTGAAATCGCCACCCAGTGGACCTCGCAGTTCGAGTTTGTCTCCGGGCCGGATGACCTCGTGAAAGTAGGCGGACACGTGGTCGTTACCCGTCAGCTGAACGGTAAGCTCGACTACCCCGTCCCACTCTGGTGCAGAGGCTATCGAGTAACTGCCTGTTACGTGGCTGCCGTCGGACGCGGGCACGCGCACATCGACATGTTGCCCCGGCTTGAACGCTGTCCACTGCGTCAACCGCAGGGTAAAGCTCTTGACGCGCTCGGTCTCAGGCAGAATCCGCTCGATGGTCCCTTGCTGCCAGGAGTTGTTAACCATGTCCGCAGGGCTCGTGTCATCCGCTATCATGCATTCGCCGGTGTGCCCGCGACGACGTGGTTCGCTGCTGTCCGTTGCTGTCAGGACGCGACTCGACATGTGAGAAACGAGCGATACAGGCCGGCTTGAATCGCTGCCCGATGCGAGCGGTCGTGCGGTGAACCGGTACGATTTCATGCGGCCTCTTTTTCCATCTTCTCGTTGTAGCGCCCGAGGGCCGCAGCACCATTAAGCTTCGTCCTATGATAAAAGGCCTTTTGCGCCGCAGCCACGTTCGCGACATCGCCCCGCCATGCCTCCAGCGCCGGTTGCTGCAGTGCACGAGCATAGGAGAAGGTAAGCGCCCAGGGTAAGTCTTTTCCTAAACTGTGCATGGCGTTGAGATGAGCGGTCGCCTCTTGATTGCCCTGACCACCCGACAAGAACACCACGCCCGGCACCGCTGGCGGCACGGTGTTAAGCAGACAGCGTACTGTCTGCGCGGCCACCTCCTTGACGCCCGCGCGGTTGGGACAGTCGAGCCCGGAGATCACCATGCTCGCCTTGAGGATCACACCTTCGAGGCGGACCCGCTGGGCGGCAAGTTGACTAAATACGGCCCGCAGGGTTTCTTCGGTAACCTCACAACAGCGCCCAATCGTATGGTCACCGTTGATCAACACCTCGGGTTCAACCATCGGGACCAGACCCGCCTCCTGCGACAACCCGGCATAACGCGCCAAGGCGTGGGCATTTATCTCCATACAACCACGGGTGGGGATGCCGTCGCCGATGGTGATCACGGCACGCCACTTGGTGAACTGGGCGCCGATTTCTTTGTACTCGGCCAGCCGATCGCGCAGACCGTCCAACCCTTCGGTCACCTTTTCGCCCGGAAAACCCGCGAGGTCCTTGGCCCCCGCGTCCACCTTGATACCCGGTATGATGCCGGCTCTAGACATGTGAACAGGAAAGGGTGTGCCATCAGTGAGTGTCTGGCGGATGGTCTCATCAAACAGGATCGCCCCGCTGACGAATTCTGAAAGACCTGGTGTGGTCAGCAGCAACTCGCGATATGCCTGGCGGGTTTCTTCTGTGCACTCGATACCGACGGGCTTGAAACGCTTGGCGCATGAGGGATTGCTTTCGTCCATGGCCAGGATGCCCTTACCGGAAGGGACCATCGCTCTGGCCGTCGCTTCAAGTTCTCCTGCGTTCATGTCGTTCTACCCCTCCTCCAAAATGTGGGAGATGCTAGGTTAACGCAACCACGACGCCAGCGGGATTGGTGAAAAACCTGATCCAAATAGGTATATCCCCTGACGACAATACGTAGACTAACGGATACCTTTGACGCGCTAAGCCTCTTATATTACCGTGCATATTACCGTGATCCGTCACGGGACGCACACGTGCCTAGTGCCGGCGTCGATAATGATCGGAACAAAGGGGGAGAGAGGAGCCATGTCCAACCCGCTCGTCGAGGTTCAGAAGTTCGGTCAAAGCATTTGGTATGACAACATCCGGCGTAGTCTGATCACGTCGGGCGAACTCCAGCAAATGGTCGAGACCGACGGCCTGCTGGGGGTGACTTCTAATCCCGCCATCTTCGAGAAAGCCGTGGCCGGCAGTCCCGACTATGATGAGGTCGCGAAGGCGCTCATTACCGAGGGGGCCGGAGACGCAAAGGATATTTACGAGCGTCTAGCCATCGAAGATATTCAGCTCGCGGCCGATGTGCTGCATCCGGTATACAAGCGCACGGATGGTATCGACGGCTTCGTCAGCATGGAGGTCTCTCCCTATCTGGCCCACGATACGCAAGGCACGATCGAAGAAGCCCGTCGACTGCATGCGGCCATCGGGCGCGATAATGTCATGATCAAAGTGCCGGCAACGCGTGACGGCATTCCCGCGATCACACAGCTCGTCAGCGAGGGCATGAACATCAACGTTACCCTGCTGTTCGCGGTCGAGATGTATGAAGCGGTTGCCAAGGCCTACAAGGAAGGTCTGGAACAGCTTGCCGCTGCAGGGGGTGATGTAAGCCGGGTCGCAAGCGTGGCGAGCGTGTTCATCAGCCGCATCGATTCACTGATCGACCAGAAACTCTGCGACGCCCTCGACGCCACACGCAATTCCGAACGCCGGGCAAAGCTCAAGAGCTTGATCGGTAAGGTCGCCATCGCTAATGCCAAGATCGCCTATGGGCGTTACCAGGAGCTTTACAGCACGGGTGGCTGGAAGGCATTGGCCGAAAAGGGTGCGCGCCCGCAACGGCTGTTGTGGGCCAGCACCGGCACCAAGAATCCTAAATACCCGAAGACGCTCTACGTTGACGAGCTGATTGGTCCCGATACGGTCAATACCGTGCCAACAGAGACATTCCATGCATTTCGCACCGAGGGTCGTGCGCGCGCAAGCCTGACGGATAACTGGGCGGAAGCGCACGACGAGGCTAAGGACATGATCAGCACGCTCGAGGAGGTGGGCATTTCGCTGCGGGAGGCGACTGACCATCTGCTCGACGACGGCCTGCAGAAGTTCTCTGATGCGTTCGACAAGCTCCTGCAGGCCGTGGAAAAGAAGCGACAGGGTCTGCTCGAGGGTGAGCTTGCAAAACAAACTTACAAGCTGGGTGACGCCGACGATGCCGTCAAGAAGACGCTGAACGACTGGCGCATCGATGGCAAGGTACGACGCCTTTGGAATGCTGACACGACACTGTGGTCAGGCACGGATGAGGATCAGTGGCTAGGCTGGCTACACATCGTCGATGGCCAACGCGATCACGGGGAACACTTGCAGCACATCATTGAAGATGTACGCGCAGGTGGATTTCAGCAGGTACTGCTCCTCGGCATGGGCGGTTCGAGCCTATGTCCTGAGGTGATGAAACGCACATTCGGCGTCATCAATGGATCTCCTGAATTGTTCGTACTCGATTCCACAGTACCTGCGCAGGTGAAGACGTTTGAGAACAAGGTCGACCTTAACAAAACCTTGTTCATCGTGTCATCGAAGTCGGGTGGCACGACTGAGCCCAATGTGTTTAAACAATATTTCTTCGATCGCGTGCAGCAGGCAGCGGGGGCGGATAAGGCCGGTTCGTGCTTCATTGCCATCACCGATCCCGGCACGAAGCTGCACAAGCTCGCCAAGGCCGACCGGTTCCGGCACATCGCCCACGGTGTACCGAGTATCGGCGGACGCTACTCGGCGATGTCGAACTTCGGCATGGTGCCATCGGCGATCATGGGCGTAAACGTGCCCGAGTTTCTCGATCGCACCGAGATCATGGCACAGTCCTGTGCCTCGTCGGTACCGCCCGAAGTGAATCCCGGCGTCGCGCTCGGTGTCATCATGGGCACCCTGGCAACGCAAGGACGCGATAAGCTGACCCTCATTGCGTCACCGGGCATTGCCGCGCTGGGGGCATGGCTTGAGCAGTTGATCGCCGAGTCAACGGGTAAACAAGGCAGAGGCATTGTTCCCGTTGATGGTGAGGACCTGGGGCCGCCGGATGTGTATGGCAATGATCGATTGTTCGTCTATTTGCGCCTCGGCACGGCGCCGTTGAAAGCGCAAGACGATGCCGTCGATGCCTTGGAGCAGGCGGGCCAGCCGGTGGTGCGGATTACACTCGAAGATCCAATGGATTTGGGCCAGGAGTTCTTCCGCTGGGAAATCGCGACGGCGGTTGCCGGCTCGGTCCTCGGTATCAACGCGTTCAATCAACCGGACGTCGAAGCAAGCAAGATCGCGACACAAAACTTGACGGCGGCCTACGAGGAAAGCGGCCAGTTACCGACGGAGACACCCTTACTCGGTGATGACGGCATCAGTTTGCTCACGGATGAGGTAAACGCCGAAATAATCGGCTCCACGGCCCGGTCACGAAGTTTGGAGAACTACCTTGCTGCACACCTGAATCGGATTGAAGTCGATGATTATTTTGCCATCAACGCCTACGTCGAAATGAACGAGGAGAACCAACAGGCGTTGCAGGTTATCCGGCATAAGGTACGCGATGCAAAACGGGTGGCGACTACAGTGGGGTTCGGGCCGCGATTCTTGCACTCCACCGGACAGCTGCACAAAGGTGGAATCAATAACGGGGTCTTCCTGCAGATCACTTGCGACGATGCAGAAGACTTGCCGATCCCCGGTCAGAAATACACGTTCGGCATCCTGAAACGGTTTCAGGCACAGGGGGACTTTGAAGTCCTGGCCGAGCGCAAGCGGCGCGCACTGCGCGTGCACCTGGGGCCGGACGTCGGTGCCGGCCTAGCGAAGCTACGCGAGATCATCGAGACTACCTTGCACTAGCCCCAACCCCCTCCCAAACCCTCCCCCATGTTGGGGGAGGGTCAGGGTGGGGGCGGGAGGGGGCTAGGGTGGGGGCAATTCCCCCTCCCCTTGTGGGAGGGGGTAAGCGGGTAGTTATAGGGTGGTTCGCTTTTGGAACCACGAAGTCTTGCAGCAAACAGAGAATGTCCTGCAAGATATTTTTGACAATTTAATAGCTACCCCCGCTCGCACTCTCCCCCATTTAGGGGAGGGCTAGGGTGGGGGCAATTCCCCCTCCCCTTGTGGGAGGGGGTTAGGGGGAGGGGGTATGACAGAAGATGAACGCTTTCAACTGAAGTGCATCAATACCATCCGCACATTGTCGATGGATGCGGTACAGGCCGCCAACTCCGGTCATCCGGGTACGGCGATGGCGATGGCGCCCGTGATGTATTGCCTGTGGCAACGCTTTCTGCGTTTTGATCCCGGGGATCCCATCTGGCCCAATCGTGACCGCTTCGTACTGTCCGTCGGTCATGCCTCCATGTTGCTCTACTCGATGCTGCACCTCTGTGGCGTCAAAGCCGTGAATAAGAAGTACGAGCGACTCGGTGAGCTCTCGGTCACGCTCGAGGACATTAAGCGCTTCCGACAACTCGACAGCAGATGCCCGGGTCACCCCGAATACCGCTGGACGTCGGGGATCGAAACGACAACCGGCCCGCTCGGGCAGGGCGTCGCCACCAGTGTCGGTATGGCTCTAGCCGGCCAATGGATGGCGCAATACTTTAATCGCCCCGATTACGAGATGTTCGACTACGACGTCTACGCCCTGTGCGGCGACGGCTGCATGATGGAGGGCGTCTCCGCGGAGGCGGCATCGCTCGCAGGCCATTTGCGACTCGCAAACCTCTGCTGGATCTATGACAACAACAAGATCACGATCGAAGGGCATACCGACTGGGCGTTCAGCGAGGACATCGCTACGCGATTCCTTGGCTACAGGTGGAATGTCACGCGCGTCGGCGATGCCAATGATCTAGATATGCTTGAACGCGCCTTTAATACCTTTAAGAACACCAACGATCGACCCACTCTGATCATTGTCGACAGCCATATTGCCTACGGGTCACCGAATAAACAAGACACCAGCGCCGCGCACGGCGAACCCTTGGGCGAAGAAGAAATCAAGCTAACAAAACGCAATTACGATTGGCCAGAGGACGAAAAGTTCCTGGTGCCGGATGATGTGCGTGACGCGTTCCATAACGGCATCGGCAAACGCGGACATGAGCTACGCGAAGCCTGGATAACGCGTTTCGACCAATACAAGAAAACTTACCCTGATCTCGCCGATCAGCTCTACCGCATGCAACATCGTCAGCTCCCAGACGGTTGGGACAAAGACCTGCCGATATTTCCGGCGGATGCCAAGGGTGTCGCCGGCCGCCAGGCTTCGGGAGAAGTGCTGAATACGATCGCGAAAAACGTTCCGTGGTTGATCGGTGGATCGGCCGATCTCACACCTTCCACCAAGACGCGACTCAGCTTTGATGATGCGGGCGACTTTACGGCCGACAACTACGCTGGACGTAACTTGCATTTTGGGGTGCGCGAGCATGCCATGGGGGCGATCTTAAACGGCATGTCGTTGGCGAAGGTCCGACCCTTTGGTTCCGGCTTTCTGATTTTCAGCGACTACGGCCGCCCGGCAATTCGTCTCAGCGCGCTCATGGAAATCCCAGTGATTCATATCTTCACGCATGACTCAATAGGGGTCGGTGAAGACGGACCCACCCATCAGCCGGTGGAGCAGCTGGCATCGTTGCGCGCGATACCCGGACTGATCATACTACGACCAGCGGATGCGAACGAGGTGGTCGAAGCGTGGCGCGTCATCACGCAACGGCATCATGAACCGGCAGTGCTCATCCTTACGCGTCAGGCGCTACCGACTCTAGATCGAACTAAATATGCCGCCGCATCCGGAGTGGCAAAGGGCGCGTATGTGCTAGCCGACGCCGATGACGGCAAGCCGCACGTGTTGCTGTTGGCAAGCGGTAGTGAAGTAGCGCTTTGTGTCGATGCCTACGAGCAACTCAAGGCGGAAGGGATTAAAGCACGCGTGGTGAGCATGCCGTCCTGGGAGCTATTCGAGCAGCAGAGTCAGGACTATCGCGACAGTGTAATACCGGCTGCCGTACGCGCATGCGTATCGGTGGAGAAAGCGTCGACACTAGGTTGGGATCGATACGTGGGCCTAACAGGCGAAAGCATCGGTATGCGTACCTTCGGCGCTTCGGCACCGCTAAAGGAACTGCAAAAGAAGTTTGGATTCACGCCCGAGAACGTGGTGGCGGCAGCTAAGAAGCAATTGCAGTAGACCCCCGAGAGGGCTTTCGGATGATTCAGGCAGTGATCTTCGACCTGGACGGCACATTGGTAGACACGGAGAAGCTCAAGGCGATCTCTTACGCCCGCGCGGCGGTGCAACTGTGTCCAGGCCGGTTTAGCGAGGAAGACGTTATCGAGGGATTTAAGGAAGTCGTGGGCCGTTCCCGTCGGGAGGTGTCGGTTTATTTGATGGAACGTTTCAGCCTGCAAGAGGTAGCGGCGTCCCGCATGGAAGAATTTGCTGTGAACGCTCCCTGGCAGGCCTTTGCGCAGGTGCGACTACAGATTTACGAGAAGATGCTGGCCGATCCGGAGATCCTACTGCACCACCAATGGCTGCACAACATCGGCCTTCTGCACCAGGTTCGCGGCAGCCAGTTGCGCGTGGGCTTGGCGACGATGTCCCACTGTGAACAGGCACATCGCGTACTAGAGGTTCTCGGTCTGCTGGACGCCTTCGACTTCGTAGCGACACGAGACGACGTGGAGCAACCGAAACCCGATCCGGAGATTTATCTGCTGGTGGCGCATGAACTCGGTATTTCACCCGAGAACTGTTTGGTTATCGAAGACTCGCCCGCAGGAGTCCAGGCCGCACAAGCGGCCGGCATGACGGTGGTTGCGGTCACCACGCCGTTTACGCGCGCAGCATTTCGCCAGCAGGATCTATTGGACCGCCGCTGGGTGGTGGACGAGGCAGAGAAGCTGGCGATGGTCGTAGGTGAACACATCAAGGCTTACGCAACGTGACACAGGGCGGCATTGAATGGAGCAGGTCCCCAAGGTTATCGCATTCGTCTGTGGCATGCGCTGCGACTAGTGCCGTTCCAACTAAACTAG
>JBHIDJ010000024.1:0-29831 GCA_046760105.1 Acidiferrobacterales bacterium
TGAATGTTACCTTGCGACAACTTCAGGTATTTGAGGCGGTTGCCCGCCATCTCAGCTTTACGCGTGCGGCCGAAGAGCTTTACCTCACGCAACCTGCGGTCTCGATGCAAGTCAAGCAGCTGGAAGGGGCAATTGGCCTTCCGCTATTCGAGCAGCTGGGAAAGCGGATCCACCTAACAGAGGCTGGTCGCGCAATGCACCACTACAGCCGTGTCATTGCCAAGCAGCTGCGGGAAGCTGATCAAGTCTTAGACGAATTGAAAGGCGTAGAGGGGGGACGGCTAAAGATTACCGTTGCAACTACAGTCAACTACTTTGCCACCCGCCTCCTATCGGCATTCTGCCAGCGCCATAAGGGTGTACGGGTGAGTCTCGACGTTACTAACCGCGAAACACTACTACGTCAACTCGAGTCGAACGAAACCGACATCGTCTTGATGGGTAGACCGCCGGACGACCTTGAGGTCGTCGCCGAGCCGTTCATGGACAACCCGCTGGTTGTTATTGCGCCGCCCAGCCACCCGCTTGCCCGCCGGCGCACAATACTGCTAGCGGAGCTAGAGCACGAGACATTTCTAATGCGGGAACAAGGTTCCGGCACGCGAATCGCCATGGAACGCTTCTTCACCGAGAAGGGCATTACCCCATCAGGCAGCATCGAGATGACCAGCAATGAGGCGATCAAGCAAAGCGTGGAGGCCGGGCTCGGACTGGGACTCGTCTCGGCACATACTATCGAGCTCGAACTCGAAGTCGGACGCCTGAAGGTCCTGGATGTCGAGTCCTTTCCGATCATGCGGCGCTGGTACGTCGTGCACCATAAGGGCAAGCGTCTTTCTGCAGCGGCGCAGGCATTCAAAAACTTCGTACTAAATGAAGCGCACAGCGTCTGATCGTTGTTTACCCCAGGTACACGGCGGGTTTACGTTATACTGGCCATTCAGCCCGCATCGCACGTTGATGATGAAACCTGGCAAGACGCAGAACACTGATTCACGCAAACAATCGCGTGAACGGAATTGACACACAGGTTGCAGAATCATCCGTGTCTAACGTCAAGGCCAGCAACAACTTACCGAGTACGGCACCGTACCGCCGCATCGGCTACGGGACGACGCTGTTCCTTTCCTCGGCAGGCGCGCTGATCATCGAGATTGTCGCCGGACGCATGCTTGCGCCCTACGTCGGCATGTCACTCTACACGTGGACTGCGATCATCGCCGTGGTCCTGGCGGGGTTGTCGCTTGGCCATTGGGTCGGCGGTGAGCTCAGCGGTGGCACCCGATCGCGATCATGTGGCGTCCTTGCTGCCGCGATGCTGTTAGCCGCTGGAACCGCGGCCGCCAGCCTGGTGCTGATCCGATTGTTGTCCCCGGGAATTCTCGCATCCGGAATCCACCCAATATTGGCGATCGTGCTTCTTGCGGCATGCCTGTTTTTCCTACCGAGTCTCTTTGTGGGAGTGGTCTCGCCTATTCTCACAAAGCTCGCCGTGGATGAGGCACCATATAGGCCTGGTCGCGTCATCGGACAAATGTATGCGCTTGGTGCGGTGGGAAGTATCGTCGGAACGCTGGCAGCGGGTTATCTGTTCATTTCGTGGATTGGATCGATCGGTACAGTCTTAGCGGTAGCGGGTGTGTATGCGCTGCTCGGAGGCGTCTTCGCTGTCATCAGTCGGGTCTCGCCCCGTACGGCAGGTGCCGTATCGATCATTGCCGTCGCGGTCTTGGTCGCTGCGTTTGTAACAGGTCAACGTATCGCAGCATTTGCCAGTCCCTGTACCGAAGAAAGCAACTATTACTGCATCCGGGTGATCGATTACGCCCACGAGATAGGGCGACCTAGCGCACTGATGGTGTTGGATCATTTGGGGCATGGTATCAATGACCGTGACGAACCGACGTGGCTGCATACCTCGTACGCCGCGCTCACTGACCGGCTCCTTCAGATCCGTATGCAGGATCGTGGGACCCTTTCAGCCTTCTTTGTCGGGGGCGGTGCCTATACGCTACCCCGTGCCTGGAGCACGGCCTTTCCTCAAGCAAGGCTTACGGTGGCCGAAATCGACCCTGCCGTCACCCGCATCGCGGAAAACCACATGTGGCTTGAGGCAGCGCCCAATCTGAGAATCAAGCATCAGGACGCCCGGCTGCTGCTGCAGTCGCTGCCGCCGCAACCGCAGTTCGACATCATCGTTGGCGACGCCTTTCACGATATCTCCATACCGGCCCATCTCGTGACGCGAGAGTTCGCCCGTGAGGTGCAAAGACGGCTCAAGCCCCAGGGATTGTACACACTCAACGTCGTGGATAACGCGTTCGGGCCCCAATTCCTGCTCAGTGCCGTCCGTACCTTGCTTGAAGTGTTCCCCAATGTGGAGGTCTGGGTCGACGCAGAACAAATCATGACCGGTGGACGCATGACCTTTCTCGTTTCGGCATCGACACGACCTACGCCAGCGGCAAGAATCGAATCGGAAGCCAAGTCGGAGGATGATACCCAGCGCACCTGGCTGCGCTGGCCGACCGACAAGTTGAAGGCTGAAATCGCAAAGAGCGAGGTGCCGATCCTAACAGACAACTATGCACCGGTAGACCGCTTGATGTTCCCGGTTCTGAAAAAGGATCTATGATTGCAGGGCAATTGTAATGATGAGTAGGTTTCGGCTTCTCAGTACAGCGCTGCTCAAGCTCACGGTTGTCTTGTGTATGTCAGTTCCGAACACGACGAACGCCAGCGAACTTAGCGAGTTCAATGCGTTAGTGGCGGACGCGCTTGATCACTATCGCGCCGCCAGATTCTACCCCGAGCAGTTAGTCGTCGTTATTATCGTCGTCCGGCTAACCGATTGTGCCTAGTGCAGGCACCGCCTCGAGCAACCAATAAGCGATGTCGTTCATCGCACCCACTAGAAACAGGATGCCGGTGAGTACCAGTAGCACGCCCATCACTTGTTCTACGCGGTGCACGTGTCGTCGAAAACGTTGCATAAATGCGATGAACGGTCGGGCCGCTAGCGCAGCCGCGAGGAAGGGGATACCGATACCCGCTGCGTACACCGCCAGGAGCGCTGCACCCTGCAACGCGCTCTCTTCACCGGCAGCGACAAACAGTATGGTGGCCAACACCGGTCCCACACAGGGCGTCCAGCCGAAGGCGAAAGCGAGGCCGACTGCGTAGGCGCCCACGATGCCTGCTGGCCGCTGCCCGATGTGAAAGCGCGCCTCGCGGTAGAGCAAACCAATGCGCAGTATGCCAAGAAAGTGCAGACCAAGGAGAATGATTACGATACCGGCAACATAGCGGAGGACGTTAAGGTGCTCGGTTACAAGCTTACCAAACGTGGTGGCGGTCGCGCCAAGAGCAACAAAGACAGTGGAGAAGCCCAACACGAAGGCCAGGGCAGCAAACAGTACTCTGCGGGTAGCGCGTAGCTCGCTCCCCTCGCCACCGGCCAGTTGCTCCGCGGTGACGCCACCGAGGAAGCACAAATACGGTGGGACGAGCGGGAGCACGCAGGGTGATGCAAAGCTCAGCAGACCCGCAACGAGAGCACCGACATAAGAGACGTCAAAACCGTTCACGTTCCCGCTTCAGGTGCCGACAATGTTAATTGCGGTATTCTCTTTTATCGAAATGACCTTTTTGCGCGCAATGTACTTCTCGACAACGTCATAGATGGGTGGACCTTTCGTTCCCTCGTTGACTGATGCCCAGCCCGTGACCATGTACCTGCGTTTGGGATCGATCGGCTTACCAGTCTTGAGCAGCATCATCTGGGAGATCCGCGAACCGATTTTCTGGTTAATATCGATGCGATAGCCCATGCCACCCGCGCGGACCATATCGCCACCCTGCTGGTAATAGGGATCCGGATTAAACAGATTGTCCGCCACATCCTCGAGTATGAGCTTCAGCTGCTCGCCGGTCATTTCTGTACGGTAGCAGCTCGGGTAGGTAATGGACGTCTGATTGTAAACATCTTCTATCGTGATCTCCTGTTCGGGCAGCAGCGCGGCACCCCACCGGAAGCCCGGGGACAGCCCAATCTCCGCATCGCGCTCCTCCAGCATCGCATTGCAAATGAGATCATCGAAGGTACCGTTAAAATTGCCGCGACGATACAAGAGTGTTTCTGTACGGCCGAGAACGCGAGAGATCTCCGCCTCGTGAGGCGCCCGGATTTTTTTGACTAATGTAGCTATCTCCGGATCAGGGGTAATCACGTCGGAAAAAACCGGGATGAGTCGGTACCTGTAGTCAGTGACCTGTCCACGGTCTACCTTTAGGTCAAGCCGCGAAAGAAACTTACCGTGAGAGCCTGAAGCGATCAGCAGTGTCCTACCAACCTTGACCGCGACCGGTAGAGCATCGTGCGTATGTCCGGTAAGAATGACATCTATTCCATCGACGCGCCCGGCAAGCTTGCGGTCGACGTCGAAGCCATTGTGACTAAGCAAAACGACCAGCTGCGCGCCCTCCTTACGGGCTTTGCCGACATGCTCTCTAACTACCTCTTCGCGAATTCCGAATGACCACTTGGGGATTTTATAACGCGGGTGAGCAATCGGTGTGTAGGGAAATGCCTGCCCGATGACGGCGATCTTAACGCCGCCGCGTTCAAAGTAACTAATCGCATCAAAGACAGGCTCCTCCCAGTCGGTGTCGACGATATTGCCTGCAAGAAAGGGGAAATCTAGCTGTTCTCTTAGCTCCTGAACCCGTTCATCGCCGTAAGTGAACTCCCAATGTGCGGTCATGGCGTCGACATCGAGCGCATTCATGACTTCCACCATGTCTGCACCCCTCGTTTTCAAAGATGTGTAAGACCCTTGCCACGTATCACCCCCGTCGAGGAGAAGTGTGTTACCGGGTCGTTCTGCGCGGATCGCCTTGATGAGCGTGGCTAGACGGTCAATACCACCCACGCGGCCATACGATTTCGCCAGACCAACGAAGTCCTCGCTCGTCAGTGCGTACGCCTCGGTGGAGTCGGGTGGCAGCCCAAAATGTTGCAGGAACTGCTTGCCGGTAATATGCGGTGGCAGTCCACGTACCGCGCCGACACCCAGGTTCACCGACGGCTCACGGTAGTACAGCGGCATGAGCTGCGCATGAATATCGACGATGTGTAACAGGGTGACCTGCCCTAGCGACTCGAACCGCAGCAGATCCTTCTGGCTAATGGTCTGCCGTGCCGCGGCGCGGGTGAGAGCGCACGGCAGAGCAGATAAGGCCGCCGTGGCGAGCGCCACTTGCAGGAAATCACGCCGAGTTAACATGGTTGCCTCTCAAACAAAGAGGGAATGCACGGTGAGGTGCATTCCCTCTCGAACAGGCTCGCTAGTAAACCTACATGCGCACGCCAGGGGTCTCAACCGGAAGCCCGCGGGCGCGCCACATGATGTAGAGCTCGAGGTTCACGTACTCGTCAGCCCCATAAGGATATGGCTTCGCGCGTACCTGCTTGTTGCAACCCCTGAACCGGCGGTGCAGTGAACCCAGCTTCTGCCACTTCAGCCGGTATAGCGGGAAGGCGTTGGGCTGTCCCTCGCTGAGACGATTGGCACGTATCATCTTGCCTGGATGCTGCACGTGGCAGTGCATGCACGCCATGTCGAGCTGGCCACGGCGCTGATTATAGAATGCCTTGCCCTTTTCGAAGAAAGGTGCGGCCGGTCCGTCGATCTTCGGATTCACCGGCAGGCTGCGCGCTTGAAGCTTCACATAAGCAGTCATCCCCAGCAGCTCGTTGGACTCGTACTTCCATGGCTTGGCTTTCATGCGTTCCGCGCGGCACTGATTGATCCGCTGCTCGACGTTAATGAGCTTGCCAAGCTCCGGCGCGTAGACCGGGTAGGTCGCACCGACCTGCCTCATGCTTTCCTTTGAATCACCATGACAGGACGCGCACGACTTTCCGGCCTCCCCGTCCACCTTAGTCCACAGCTCTTCAGCGGTTGCTACCCACAGAAACGCCGGGTTCGCAAAATCATCATCCTGTATCGCCCGCGTTTCCGGGGTCATGAAGGTATAGCCGCTGCGTTTTCCCTCGACCTCGTACTTACCCCATTCCCCGGTGAAGGCCGTACCGACGACCCCGGCGGTTAATGCGAAAACTGATGCGATTGTCAACGCTCGATAGCGCATCGCTATGTCCCCCGTTGTTACGAGACTACGTTGATCTTGGCGGTGGTTTTGTACTCCTTGCCGTCGTCATCTATCCAGATGAACTCCAACTCACCGCTCTCGGTAGCTGTTGTATAGAACGACATGTAAGGATTGGCTGATATCGCAGGATGGAAGTCAGCACTGAAGATCTCTTCACCGTTGTACTTCACCACGAACTTATTGATGATCTTACGGGGAATCTTCTTCCCCGTCTTCTTGTCCTTCCGCTGGCCTGTCTCCATCTTGTGGGAAATCAACGTCTTGACTTCGAACACCTCACCCTTCTTGACCTGGGCCGGCACCTTGACACGCGGTTTAGCCATTGTGCACCTCCAACGCTTGTAATCAGCCGCCGCAGCCGCCGATGGTGACCTTCACTGCGTTCTTGGCCATGTACACCGAGCCGTCACTCATCTCGGCCACCGCGATGATGTTCTGTGTCTTGGCGAGACGGATCCGCGTAGACGCTACGGCCTTACCGCTGCGCGGGCTAAAGTGAAACGATCCCACATTGGGGCGTGGATTGCCGTCCGCGAACAGATGCACCGCCTTCACGTAATCCTTCCTCGTCATCGGACTATCGACGGTGAACGAGATCGGCACTGTGTTGCCGTTTTCCGCGATCTGCGGGAGCTTCAGCTGGATTCGACCCGGTTTGGGTTTCTTTTGCCCGATCAGCTTCTTGATCGCTGCGTCAGCACTAGCCGCGTCGGCAAACGCTGGAGCGATGCGATAAGCTACACCAAATAGCGCCAGGCCCCCAGCCGCGACCAGTACCTCGCGACGTGTAAATGTCCGTGCAGGGCTGTTTTTCCTCATGGATACCTCCTCCAAAGAATCAACAGGCATTACGTTGAATAAAGAACGAAACTCCATAGCGTTAGCTCGCAATCACACCTCGATCACTTAAGCGTCATCAGGTATGCAACCACATCCTCCACTTCCTGGGCGGTCAATACGGTCTTGCCCTGAAACTTTTTCATCACACGTTCGAAACCGGCAGCCTTGTAAAACGACGGCATGATCGTGGTGGGATTGACGGCCTTGGGATCGACAATCCGCAGTCGCAGTTGCGCTGCGCTGAGTCGGCTCGCTACTCCCGTGAGCGGAGGTCCGACGTTACCGTGAAACGGCTGTTCGGGAATCGGCAGTACGTGACACCCAAGACAATTCCCCTTCTTACGGTTGATGGCGACCTGCCTGCCCTTGGCAGGGTCGCCGGGTGTGCCCGTGAGCGACTTTACAATAGCCAGGTTTTCAACCTCGTAGGCAATGATTGGATCGGCAAGTGCGCCGCTTGCGACAAGGCTGGAAACGGTGGCGGCAACGAAAGATGCCAACAAAGTTTTCTTTGTCATATCCCTCCTCCGATTGCTGATCGACCATCGATCATCTGCACGCCGTCTAATCTATAGAATGCACATTTGAAGACCCATACTCCGTAAGGAATAACTCATTCTACTCCATATGGAATAATCCTTACTAGAATACACAGGTATTGACATGACATTGGTGTCGCGGCAAAGCGAAATGACTCATATCGACTTCAGAAGCTAAGCTTCTCAAGGACTGCCGTGATGCCCTCCCGCGCGCACGCGTCATCGGCCTCACCGCCAGGTGCCCCGGAAATCCCGACCCCGCCGACGATCGATCCCGCGGCCTCCACCGGCACGCCACCGCCGATCATCAATGCATCAGTGACCAGCCTCGCCCCGGACTGCGCCTTTCCGGCTTGCGTCAGCTCTGCTATCGCCAAGGTGTCGTCGCGGAAGGAGACGGCCGTCCACGCCTTACGGCGCGCTGTTTCCGGCGTATGCGGGCCGGCAAAACGATCACGCAGCACCACTTGTACAACACCAAACCGATCGACGACCGCAACCGCCACCTGATAACCGCGCTTGCGGCAATCCGCGAGCGATGCTTGCGCCAACTCAAGCGCCGTTTCGGGGCTCATGACCTTGAAGTCTAATAGTCCCTCTTGAGCCGACGCAGGTCCTACAATACAAGCGCTCAACGTAACCGCGGTCATAATCCGTTTCATCACTTTTCGCCTCCTCAGCGTTGTTTCGGCCATGCAGTAATGCGCGAAGCGGTGGCGCGGCGCGGGTGTAGCTCCTCCAGCAGCAGCCCAAGTAGACCCCAGAAATGGCTCTCATCTGGGTACCCGACAATGCGTCCTACTTCGCGACGGTCATCCACCAGAACAAAGATCGGTGTGTAGACCACCGACTCAAGGATATACAGCTCGGCCGGTCTCCGCTCATCGATATCAAGCCTACGCAGTGGCGCTGCACGCCCTTCGGCTGTCTTCGAGTAGATTAAACCGACATCGAGCTCCCACGCTTCGCACCACGCACACAGCGGCGAGTGAAACATGATCAGTTGGGCGCCCTGAGCCGAGGTTGCTGCCACAACGCAGAGACAGACACCAACGGCGCTAAGCAGACGACGGATCAACATATTCACTTCGAACCGACTGAGCTCACCACGTGTCGGGCTCAATGCCCTTGGCTTTCAGTGCTGCAAACTTTTCTTGCAGATAACGCTGAAACGTCGCGCGCTCGTACACTTTGTCGTTGATGAACTCAAACATGGAAATGAAATGAAACGGCTTGAAGTAGCCAGGCATTCGCGCAACTTCAAGATCTGCACCTGACTTGGCCTCCGCTTTTTCCACTGATTCGGGGAAAAATTGGATGGTTGGGGTGAAGTTCACGCGCCACTTTAGGGCGAGCTTTCGTTCTCCAAGCGTCTCGCCGTCGAAATCGGTGACCTCGCGCGCGCCCCAGAGATTGAGTTGCACAATTCCGAAATGATTGCGGACATATTCGTTGATCTCGGGGCGGGCGAGATTGACATAATGCATTTCTCTGCAGTATGGACAGCCCTTCTGCTCCCACACGATGGCAAACCGCCTACCTTGGCTCCTAGCTTCCTCAAGATCCTCGGCTAAGTCGAGAAAGGTCTGCATAAACCAAGGCTGGGTATGGAGTCCGTCGTCCGTCATTTCGGGGGTATACTGCTGTGCCGTCCGAACCTTCGGCGTTGTCACCCCGCCCGCTAGCATGATCCCCGTTGCCAGCAGCGCCTTGCCGAATTGCCGTCTGTTAATCACGGAGCACGCCTGCTGCGGTCGTGCGCTTCAATCAGATTCTTGACCATATGTAATATAGTCATCCATGAGTCCTCAACACGTGGTTACCGCCGAATACTATGATTGTCGACCTTTTTCATTGATCGAGATCAAAATTTTGTGGCAGGGCGCCAGAGCTATGCCGCGATCCTTAAATAGCGGGTCCTAGTCCGGTGCCTTTATCCCGCGTTCGCATCTAAGACGCCGCCGCCTTTTTGCCGGTCGCTGGCAACAACTTCAGGTCTACCAGGGCCGAATGCAAGGCCCCCAAAAATCCTCGATTCTCCAGCAAATAATACTCCACCTTCATGGTCAGGGCGCTGCCCAAGATAATGGTCACCAGCGTGATGACCGGGCCGATCGCGAGTGCGGACATGCCGGTCACCGCTTGGCCGATGGTGCAGCCCAAGGCAATCACGCCACCAAAGCCCATCAGCACACCACCGATCATGTGACGGATCATATCGCTGCGGTTGGTGAAGGCCTCGATACGGAAATTGCCTGACAATACAGCATACAAGAATGATCCCGCGATGACGCCGAAGACCGCCGCAACGCCGAAACCAATGGTCGCACCGGTAAAAGTCATCAGGTACTGCAAATTGTTTCCCACAGGCGCAACGAACGTGAAGGACTCGAGGCGAAGCGGTTCAAACTCGTCGAACCCGAGGACGCCCGTAATGTACCAACCCGCGATCACGCAGAGCCCAACGACAAGCCCGCTTAGGATGTTGTCAAAGCTTCTCCTGAAGTCCGTGCTCGCAAACGCAAAGACAACCAGTGCAAGACCGATGATTGCAGCCGTGACCAGACTAATCAGTCTGATATCGGCGAAACCGCTTACAGCTGCAATCACGTTGGCCATGCCCTGATGCTGCAGCTCATACGAGGTGAGATCCACGTTTGTCACCTCGATGACATTCACGCGGAGCAGTGCGAGCAGTCCGCGCAGGGTCATATAGGCGGTGATGCCAAGCAGAAGCATTACCACCAGGGACTTGAGATTACCGCCACCAATACGCACGAGCGTACGCTGGCCACACCCCGAGCCCAGGGTCATGCCTATACCAAAGAGCAGCCCTCCGAGCAGATGCCCCAGCCAACCGAAGTTAGCGGTTAGGTAGATCGATTTCCTGAGATCGATATAACCGGCCGCCTGCAGGATCTGCGTACCAATGATGGCGATACCGATGGCGAGGAACCAGGCGCGCAATCGTCGCTTGTCGCCCATATTCACCCAATCGCTCACGGCGCCCATCGTGCAAAAACTGGTTTTGTTCGCCACGCCACCAAAAACGACCGCGACGAGAAAACCCCACAGAGCGACAGCATGCACATTCTCCAATTCCATGAGGTACCTCACGACTGTGTTACCGCCACGACTTCTAACACGCCAAGGCTTGTCGGCTATTATGCCTGATCGTGATATCAACGCGAACGCTCCAAGACAAAGGGCAACGGCACTGCATGACCACCTGTTGTTGGCTCTTCTTCAGCGGCTACGGGAGAAGGTCGGGTCCATAAAGCTATATATAGGACAGGGACGGCCAAAGGCCGTCCCTCCCTTGTCAGTCGGAACCGCAATTCAACGGTTATGCGAAGGCGTCAGCGGTAATGCTCAAGTACCATCCTACGGCGTATCTTGCTTCGTCCCTGCGGAACGCATCCGTGGCGTTCTTAGGACTGACGCCGCCCGCCCCCTTGACCTTGATAATATCCTTGCCCGACAAGCGATACACCGCCGCCACGGAAATCCCGTACTTGGGACCGACCAGGCTGTAGCACGTGTTGACGTAGGAAGGGTCGGGCATGGTCTGGCCACTCAAGCTTGCCACGATCGCGGCCGCACAGACCTTGGCTTCGCTATTGGCGGCAAAGCCGGACTTGGGCAGCGGGCTGGCCACAGCGGCATCGCCGATGACATGAATGTCCTTCTGTACAGTGGACTCGAAGGTTCTTTGGTTCACCCCACACCAGCCATCCCTGCCGGTCAGCCCCGCACTGTGGGCTATCGCACCCGCCTTCTGCGGCGGGATGATGTTTAGCACGTCACCTTTCTGGGACTCGCCGAACACAGGATGTATCGTCCTAGTTTTCACATCGACGGCTTCGATCGTGCCTCCGTCGCTTCCTTTCACCCATTCAATCATCCCCGGATAAAGCTTTTGCCATCCCTGCATGAACAGCGGCTGCTTGGAGAACTTGTCCTTAGCATCGTAGATCAAAATCTTGGATCTGGGTTTGGCCTGCTTGAGATAGTGCGCAATCATGCTCGCCCGCTCGTATGGTCCCGGCGGACAACGGAATGGATTGCCCGGAGGCGCAATGATCACGATACCGCCATCCTTCATCGCCTCGAGTTGTTTACGCAGAATCAACGTCTGCTCCCCAGCCTTCCACGCGTGCGGAATCGTCCGACTCGCCGCCTCGTCATAACCCTCGATCGCTCCCCATTGAAAGTCGATGCCCGGAGAAACGACCAAACGGTCATATCGTAGGCGCTTTCCGTCGGCCAGCGTAACCCTCTTGGCTGCCGGGTCGACGGCCGTGACATTGTCGTGAATCACCTTGACGCCATGCGTTTTACGCAACTTATCGTAGCTATGGGTGATCGTACCGATGTCCTGTAGTCCACCCAAGACAGCGTTGCTGAACGGGCATGTGACGAACTTGCTGTCGCGCTCGACCAACGTGACCTTGATGCCTGGGGCGAGCTTGCGAATATATTTAGCACAGGTGGCGCCGCCAAAGCCGCCACCCACCACCACGACGCGACCCCGTGCCGCTTGCGTGATACTCGGCCAACCCAACGTCGATGCAGCGCCGACCGCGCCCGTCAATTTGATAAAATCCCTACGCGTAAAGTTGCTCATACCTGCAACCTCCTGTGTCTTATTTACGAGTCGCGAAGTACTCTGCGATTAGTTTGATCTCCTGGTCCGTGTAGCCTTTGGCGTGTCGCCCCATTACAGTGGAGTCACGCTCGCCCGAGCGAAATTCTTTCAGCGCGGTCTCTATGAAATCCATCGACTTTCCGGCGATGCTGGGAATCGATCCCGGGCTTTTGCCGTCGGTCCCATGGCAGCCCGCGCAGGAGACACTGAGCATCGCACCCCGACTCAAGTCAGCCGCTTGGCTCGAGACCGCCAGCAGCAACAAGCTCAGGACGCCGGCCACCGACATGGTTAGGACTCGAAATGACCTCTGCATTGTTTCACCTCCGTTTGCCTGCCTAGTGACCCACACAAAACGGTTAACTAAAAGATCACGGGGGGGTCTTTTTTCCTTGACCTGAATCAAGACGGGCTTCCTTCGACTGGAGGCAGTCTACCACCTCCCGATAGACCCACAAGTCTCCATCGTGCGCTGCCCGCAGGCTTTGATTGGCCTATGTTTTAGGCTACCCGCCACAAAATCCCGAGATTCAGTGGCGATAGCGCATCGACTGTCGCACGTTATTATGTCCCTCTATGCTAAAAAGCTTGTTAGCAAAACGGTTAACAATTTCAAACGCTTATTGCCTTAAGGCTACGCGTAGCGTTAAAATCTCCGGCAGGTAGTCTATGTGGAAGGCCGAGAGAGCTGCGAGGCTCAGCGGCCAACTCCTCCTCTACCGAGGGCATTCCCGGGCCCATGTTTGCCAGGGAAGACGCTCACGGTCCCGCAGGCGTTACCCCCGCATCCGTGTCCGTGGCCAGGCGCTATCTCTCACACAGATTTCGAGGTGAGCAAATGGTCTGGTTGTTGATTATCGGGTCAATCGCGGTTGTTTGTCTCTTGGCGTTCCGCCCTGATGTGGTAGCAGCATTCTGGGCGACCGTTACCATCGTCTGTTTCGCATTTCTGATGCGTGAGATGTTCGACGAATGGTTCGGACGCGAACGCCAGGATCGCCGCCGCGGACCTGGTCGTCGTAAAGAAGACAGAACGTGGAGTCGCATCAACTATAAATCTTACAACCACCCGAGTTAATGACACCCCAAAGGCTCAAAGTCTCTTCTACTCATCCCCGCTAACGCTTGATCCAGGCGGCAAGCTCATCAAGCCTTTCAAGAGATCCGTTCTCCGCGCCGTTCAAACTCCTCGGTCAGGACTGCACGGCTGGCACCCACGCCGTTGTGCGGCCCGCAATCGTGATATGCTCGATCGGCTCACCATGTACCGTCGTGGCGTCGCAGCGTTTTCGCCATCGTCGGTGGAAGAGCCAAGTTCGTGGGTAGCGCTCATCCTCTGCGTTGGCGGCTACGGCCGTTTCGATGACCGATTTCAGCTTGCGCCGAAGCAACCTCGCTTCGTGGTCGCTCAGCGAGTCAGCACGACGTCGAGGGTCTATCCCCGCCTGATAAAGCACCTCGTCAGCGATCCAGTTCCCGACTCCGGCAGCGAAGCGTTGGTTCAAAAGCAAAGACTTGATAACCGCAGATCGTTTTCGAAGCACTTTTACAAAGGCTTTCGGGCCCGGAAGCGCTAGCAGTGGATCAAAGCCGAGTTCGTTGATTGGTGGCTCGTTCATCGGGTCGTCTCGAAGGAGAATGCGTCCCAGCCGCCGTGCGTCGGTCATGACCAGCTCGCCCCCGTTATCAAAGAAGAGACAGATCTTCACGAACCGCGGCGGCCAATGCGCGTCGTTTTCCTTTGGACCGGACTTTAACTGCAAACTACCGGTTGATGGGATACGAAACGCCCCAGTCATTCCAAAGTGGAACAGGGGATGTGGTGGCCGGTCGAGCTGAAACCAAAGCTGCTTGCCTCGGCGGCACACCGCGAGCACTTTCTTAGTCTCGAGCGCGTGTCGGAACGTCGCTGCCCCCAACCCCTGAAAAACGATCGTGTCTTTCGCGCACCAGACCTTGACCACGGCGCGCCCACGCGCAACCCGCTCGGCCAACTTGCGACCGCGTTCGACTTCCGGCAACTCCGGCATGGCGATTTGTTAACACATTGTCGGGGGCGCTGGAAGATAGAACCGCTGGGTACGCCCCGATTGCTGCGCGACAAAAGCCGTACCTTTTGTGGTTACTCAGAGTTACTTAGATGAGTTCGAGATCCGGCAGCTTGTTGGAGAAGGAGTTGATTAACGCACTACCGCCACGGTCATCATTACCCGGCACGTGTTCCAAGGCTTGAACCGTTAGTCAAACTTGGAGCTGATGCGATCCCATACTTTGTCTTCGCCGCGACGACCAAACCCATGGCGTCGATCCTCGTCTTTTGGATCCCAACGTGACTTGCCGCGGCGCTCCGATGTGCGACGCCTAGCTGTTGTACGTCTTTCAGACCCCTTGCGGGCCTTGGATTTGCGAGTTTTCCTTTTTTTCACGACTAGCCCTTGTCTGCTGTGAGCGTCATTTATAAATATAGACGGCAAATCGAGGTCGCGCCTCCCTGGCACGGCTGGGGCACCTCGCGCCACCGTGAGGGCTAAATCCCCGCTCATAGGGCACATTTCAGCGCCTGTGTTAAGCGCTTCCCGAGGCAATAGTGCCCCCCAAGGGGGTACCCCTTGACACCTTCAGGAAATCAGGCGTCTGCAGGCGGGTCATCTACGTGACAAACGGTCAGGCCATGAGATCACTCGCTCGCCATGGTCAAGGAACGCACGCGAGACTCGTCCTTTCATAGGGTGTCGGAATTAGAGCCTGGGATGGGGTTTCCGGCACAGCGCTATCGCTCGCCGAGCTTGAGCGTCAGGCCAGCCAGTATCGTCAAAATGCCAAGCGCAAGGCAAGCGATAAGTTATTCGCGGGCATCTCAATCACGCGATCCAGTACAAGCCCATGGGCATCGGCGCAGGCGGCAACATCAGTGACATCGCGAAGGCCCCAATCCGGATTCCGATGTTTCAGTGAGCGATCGAATTCTTCATTACTTGAAGACGTGTGCTGTCCATCTCGCATGAACGGACCGTAGATATACAGGAATGAGCCCGGCCTTAGCAGCGTCCGAGCTCCGGCCATCAAACCTTCACAAGCTTGCCATGGCGAGATGTGTAGTAGGTTGATACAAACCATGCCGTCAAATGTGTCTTCTATCTCCAAGTACCATTCAGGCCTGGTCACATCGACGTTTTTCGGTTGCCGGACGTTGTCCACGGCCGTATCCGCGATCCACCCAGCAATACTGACACGCGCCTGCGGGTGAGGATCACTGGGTACCCACTCAATATGTGGGCAAGCCTTAGCAAAGAAGGCAACGTGTTGACCTGTCCCGCTCGCGATCTCCAAGACTTTTCCAGATGAAGGTAAAACGCCTTTGAGGACTTCGAGGATGGGACCTTGGTTGCGCGTCGCCGCGGGCGCAATGTGTTTGACGTGCTCGACGGTCTCGTCACTTACGGCAACAAGATATGAGGACTTTTCAGCCCATCGCTTGGGCGGCTCCGGATCAGTCATAGGCATATGATAATAAACGGCGCGCACAAGAGGAACACTGGAGACGGGAGGTGGATCTCGCTTACATGATACAAGACGGGCGTCGCGTTCCGCGTCGTTATCCGCCACGCCTGTTCCACCCACAAACAGGTTTCTAAGCGAACTTCTGCGCCTACCGCTCTAGTGATGTTTAGATAACAGCTGCCGAGTGTAGCGATCTACACAAGAGTTTGAGAACAAATCTCGGTGTGAGGTCCTGGGAAGGCTTTACTGGGAAGCTGCTCGCGCGGTCGTGAGCAGCTTCTGCGCCTTGGCCGCTGGCACACCTAAGTTCGAGCCACCGAACTCGGGCAGGATTGCCGTGTTAACGGCGACGACTTTGCCGTTAAGGCCGATGACGGGCCCGCCGCTACCGCCGCTCGTCGTCTCGGCGTCGTACACGATCGCTGTAGGACTGACCTGGCCAACGATGCCGCGGGTCGCCAACGGGCCAATGCGCCCCCTCTCCGAGAGCCGTCGAGCGACGGTCCAGAAGTCCATATCGCGTTCGCTCCTTAACTCTTCTACAAAGCCCTCACCCGCGCGCGCTAGCAATGCCCGGATGCCGGTGGGATAGCCCAACACGATCACCTCGTCACCGGGCTGGGGTGGTACATCACTGAGGGTGAGCGCCCTCACCCGGCCGGTCACGCCGCCACACAGCAGAACAGCGACATCGGCGTCGTCACTGGCAACCACCAGTTCGACCTCGAATGGGTCCTTGACCCCGGCGAGATAACCCACGAATCGGCGCACGGCCGGAACGAAACCTCGGCTGGCAAGCGCTTGTGATGCGTCGTCTGATTCCCACGGCATGGCGACGTGGCGGTTAGTCAAGACTAGGCCATCGTCACTGGCAACGAATCCGGTGCCGGTGAAGAATCGCTCAAGAACCGGTCCCTCACCCTCAGTCGTGATCACTGGCTCACCGGATGGGTTTCGAAGCGGCTGACCATCTGGCCCAAGTGCGAGAAAACGAAGCGGCCTGTGGTTCTCAGGGTCAACGAACCCATACGCGCCTTGCAGGAAAATGATTGAATCCGCGGCGTCAGAGATGACACGCGTGCCTGCGCCAACACGGGCCTCAAGGGCCGCGACACGTTCGGAGGTTTCGGCGGCACGCATGCCTTCACCTGCCAGGCGCGCTTCGAGTTGTTGACTGCGCAAGGCCAACGCTGCTGTGCTGATGGCCAACAACACCAAGACAACAAGCACACCCCCGCGGAACCATGGAGAGGTCTGCGTGGCCAGCTCTCTGGGTATTCCCGCCAATAAGATCGCGGCCCGATTCAAGGGGGCGTTTCCACCGTGACGCGCGCAATCGACGCAGTCGCTGATCGTTTCAGACATGGATTTATAAGGAGGGGCTCCATCCTCGTAGAAACGAAAGCGCAGAAACGGGCCACCTTTTCCGACCTGCAGCAAGTCACCAGAAGCCAGCGTTACGTTTTCTGTCTGTTCACCGTTGACCCACACAGCTTGCCCGGGCTCCGCCCGGAGTTCATACGTAGCACCGCGTCGGTGCAGTGTGGCATGGTGGGAAGAAACGGCAGGCTCCCGGTTGGCAGGGAAGTGGATCTCGGCATCGGAACCCGTTCCGATGCGTAGTCTTTCGCCGGCAAGTCTTTCGGTCGTACCTCGGCGACTACCCGAAAGGTGGACCACCACCGCGTTCGAGACGTCAACCGGATTTCCAGTATTCGGACGCAGCGGGGATGTGGTTGCCGTTTTCATGGTTGGTCGTTCCATTGCAAAGGAACAAGGAGTCGTCAAACCATCAAGCGCTTGGAGATAGTGAGGGTGGCACCTTGGATGATCCCGACCGTTGCGGCAAAGATGCCCCAGCTGAGTTCGACCGAAACGAACGGGTCAGATGTTTATATAGACCGTGCGTTAACTGAAATGCTTTCAGTATACTCTTTTGTGCTTGACGGTTCCTGCAACCGTGGAGAAACGTAGATTTTCCTTCTACTGTGTCCCACCCGTTCGATCGGCGTGCACTAGGCAAACCCAGACGGATTCCATTCATCCATCATCTTCTGACGGGCGGCGTCGAGCCGCTCAGACATCAATGCTGCAAATCTCTTTAACAACTCATAGCCAAATCTCGGTTCCTGCTCGCAGCGTGCCAATATGGCGCGGCCATCAAATTCGAGCAAATCGGAGTCTTCTTCTGCCCTCGCCTGAAAATTCCATCTGTAAGGCGCTATCAGCCAGGACCATCCGAGAATTTGATCTTCGCCCAAACTCTGGATTTCAATTGCGGGGCCCATTAGCGCTGGAATCTGCACGGCGACGCGCCCGTTCCGGATCAGATAAAACTTGTCGGCACGATCGCCCTGTTGAAACAAAACCTCGCCCTTTTTGATCTGCAACTCGCCGGCACACTGAGACAGAAATTTTGTGAAGTCCTCGTTCAACCCGGAAAAAAACTCATGGGCGGACAGATAATCGTCAATTGACCGTTTATTCATTCGCTACCTCCCCGACTCCGCTGCTTACGATCGTGGGCGAAGAGATGAGGTCAGAGGCACACTAACGGCCGCTTCGTCTGTCAGAAAAATCATCGATTCGCCCTGTCGTCCTTATTTAATATCTGACCTCGATTATACGCAAACTCTACCGCCGGGGTACCTGACACAGCCACAAGAATGGTCGGGTGCATTTATCCCCCAAGCATTATATGTAAGTTCGCTAGTGGTGCTCTCGTACAGGGCTGGACTCCTTCATCTATCACTTATCCGCTTGGATTTAGCTGAGTTGTGGTTTTACTGCCGTGAACTTAATGCTAACGACTTTCCCTTGCGCCACAGCAAGATCCTCTTTCGCAGGGGCAGGGGTGAATTCCGGCCCTGGACAACATGCCATTTCGTCTAGGTTCTTCGGAGGCAGCGGGTGACGAGCTACGATTTCAAGCTGTCTAAAACCTGCTTTCCTGACTATCTCGAAATAGCTCTCCTCATCAATGGCTCCACCCACGCATCCTACCCACGTTGATCGGAAGCGTGCTTGTACCTGAGGATCGACTGTCCCCGAAGTCAGCGTGGCGTGCGCATCGGGTCGACATGCTGATAGTCCGCTGGAATCTGACACACGCCGGACGATAGATGTTTGCCAGAGCCCTTTGCGTACGTCACGACGTTATTGTCATCGAGCTCCTTCACCTGGACTGCCACGCCGTTGGTACCCATGATACCGGTAAAACCCGCTTCGTCTACAAACGGATTTGTGCTAGCAAGCCGCTTCATAAACTCGCCCATATCTACCAACGTATCATAGTCCGCCTTAGATAGACCAAGTGCTTCTCGGTTAGCGACACAGACCTCTCGCTCCTTGGTATCTCCGCGGTAGACATTGATGATCTTGCACCTGATACCGTTGACCTTACGGTACTGTGCGGTCGCTTCGATCCGTACTTTCGGTCTCTGCGATGGGCTGGTCGTCGGCATGCCCATCTGTCCCATCATCTGCTCCATCTGCTGGCGTTGCTCAGGCGTCATGTCCTTCATCTGCTCCTGCATTTGCACCATCATTTGTTGCTGAGCACTCTTTATCTGCTGACCCATATCCTTCATGGCCTGCTCATTCAACTGATAATATTGGCGTTCGCGTTTATCAACGCTGACGAACTGCTTGTTTGTGCTGTCGTAGATGGAATATACGTCCGGAGCCTCATGATCAATAACCTTGACACAGCCGGTACCGATAAACATTTCAGTTTTAAGCTCTTGCCGTTCGTTCACGAATTGAAGCGTTGCCGCCATCAGTGATGATGGGATCAACATGGTGGTGGAAACGATGGAAAGTACAAGATGGATTGAATACATGACGCTGTTTCCTCCTGCAATTATTATTGACGACAGAGAGGTATTTGTTATCGTCACTGCTTGTGTACCCTACACGGGCTGGGCGTTTGGCACAAGCTCAGCTGTAAGGAAAACATTGTAGCCAAAACGGTCGCCGTGAAATACCAAAGGAAGTTTGTAGAGTATGCTAGCGGCTTGCTGGTACCGTATTAAGCTGTGGCGTAACATGTTGGGTGGGACACCCACAAGAAGACACAATGGCGGACAACCCTTCCTACGATCCCGAGGCTTACAGGGATTTTGAACATGCGGCGTGGGCGAAGCTACCGCAGACCTACCAAGAGCACTTTGGGTTCCTAACTGCACAGGCTGCCGAGCCGATGTTGGATGCGGTGGGAACAGCAAGCGGTGTTCGTCTGCTCGAAGTCGCCTGCGGGACCGGTTACGTCTCGGCAGCTGCCATGGTCCGGGGGGCTATTCCTGTCGGCATTGATTTCGTGGCAGGCATGGTCACCGAAGCACGAAACCGACATCCCAGCATCGAGTTCCGTGAAGGCGATGCCGAAGCCTTGCCCTTTGTCGATGAAAGCTTCGATGCCGTCGTCTGTAACTTCGGGCTCCATCATTTCGGCCGGCCAGAGCAAGCAATGGCTGAAGCCTACCGCGTACTCGCACCGGGCGGACGCTACGCCTTTACCGTATGGTTTCCGCCCGACGAGGTGAGGCTAAACTTGAGGCAGGTCGTTCGGGCAGCTGTCGAGACTCACGGTGATCCTCACAGACCACTTCCGTCTTCACCGCCAGAATTCAGCGACCTCCAAGAGAGCAAACAGGCGCTTCTGGCTATCGGCTTCGCCGATGCGATCGCATCGAAGCTTGCCATCATGGGGAGATGGTCTAAAGCGGATCACGTTCTGGACACCCTTTACAAAGGCATGGGGCGAACGAAGGCACTTGTGGAAGCACAAACCGATGAGGCACGGAAAAAGATCGAAAACGCTATTCTTGAAGTCGCCAAACGTTTCGAGAAGGACGGCATCATTGAAATCCCGATGCCAGCAATGCTCGCTTGCGCCCGCAAGCCCTCCCGAAACTCCTAGACTTTGATTGACAGCTAAATCAAGGCGTAACCATGTCGTGGGAAAGCTACACCCCGTCTTTGGCGGGGCTCTTCTTTTTCTTTCTGGAAGGGTCCTAGAAACCTTCTCGCCTCGTTGTAGTCGAGTTCCCCAATGTCGAAAATGCAAAGGAATAGTGAAACTCGGAGGAATACCGCCGGCGAAGTAGTTGCTGCCAGCCGATGACTTCGAATCGGGGGAAGGAGTAGAATCCAAGGTGGATTCGAGACTGGCGTCTCACATCATGTGGGGGAACAGGCTATGGCGGAGCAGAAGATCGGCGTCGTCACCCATTACTTCGGCAAGATCGGTGTCGCTGCGGTGAGCCTGACGGACGGGGAGCTCGCCGTCGGCGACACGATCCGTATCAAGGGCCACACGAGCGACTTCACCCAGCAAGTGGAGACCATGCAAGTTGACCACAAGCCCATCGAGGTCGCCCGCATTGGCGATTCGGTCGGTATGAACGTAGTCGAACACGCGCGGGAGCACGACGAAGTCTTCAAGGTCACCGACGACTGAACCTCAGTCGTCTCGCCGCGTGACCACGGTTCACTGAAACATGGTGGTTGGTCTTTTATTAATCACTTACAACTAAGTTATCTGACGGCACCACAGCTCCGACCGTTACACAGGCGAAATGCCATGGTTTCAGGGATTCTCCAGATTAAAAGGGAGTCCTCGCAAAACGTTTGAAGCAATAGCAACAGGTTTGTTATCATCGTATTCAAGATCATCTCAAAATTGAAGGACAATCCGTGAACTTTTGGCGCTTTTGGGGCGATCTCAGTATGTGGAACAGGGTCGGCCTCGCCGTTGTCACCGCGGTTGTCCTTCTCGCCGTAATCTTCCTGCTTTTGTCCTAATCCTTCACGTGCGGATACTCCTCAAGGACCATTATGCTTGGTGGAGAAGTCTCTCGTAGATCGCTTTCGTCTCAGGTGCAGGTTCCACTTTCAAGACTGCCGATAGCGTCTTTCGACAGCGGTTATACGTTTTGATAGCTTCAGCCTGACGACCTAGTTGCTGGCAGAAAATAATCAAATGGCGGTAAAGGCCCTCCGCCACATTGTCTGCTTCAAGATCCTCGGTTGGTGACCCAGCACGCTGAGAGTTAACAAGACGCTTGAATCTGGGCAGCTACGAGAGAACGAATGAGCATCAGATGTTACACAAGCGGCTCAACGGTACGGTTTATTCCCGTAGTGCACTACGGGGCAAGACGTACGCGTTCGACGGAAAGACCAGAGTCGGAACGCGTTGACCCCGCTGGCGTAAGCGGTAGTCGCGAATTACTCCGTTCCACCGCTCAGTGTGAGCAACTCTACTATGTCTTCGTGGCCGCTAAGGCGCGCCCAGCTTAGCGGCGTGTTGCCGTGTCTACCCCTTGCGTTGACGTTGCTGCCTTTGCGGATCAGCAGTTCCGCCACGGCCTTGCTGCCCCTGATCGCCGCCCAGTGCAGTGGCGCGTAGCCGTACTTATCCTTGAGATCGAGCTTCGCGCCCTTGTCGATCAGCAGTTCAGCTAAAATAGAGTGCCCATTATAGGCGGCCCAGTGCAACGCCGTGAGGCCATCCTTGTTCTTGTCATTCACCTTGGCGCCCCTGGCGATGAGCCGTCTTACCTCCGCGACGTTATTGTCCTGAGCGGCCTCGTGAAGCGGCCCCGCCCACACCCAAGACACGATGAACACATTCACCAGCGCCAGTAGTGCAACCCAATAGCGCAGGCGAGCCCTCATCTTATCCGTCGAGCTCATTAGACATTCCAACAAAACGAATGCTAGCCGCTTAAAGGTCCCTTTCCAAGTAGAGACGACGTAGCAGCGTAGGCTCCCTGTATCTAAGTAAGACAATGCTACGCTCCTTCGCGAGTCCTGGCCACAAGGGCAATGCGTGTGTTCAGTACCCTGCTGCGGAAAAGCTTCGACGGACAGAAAGTTAGATTGGAGAATGGTTAGCAGCTAGGAATCGTGCTTTCGTATGACACGTTGTGGACCGCAGACGCAACGCATTGCGTTCCATGGCGTCCCCAAGGGAGTTTAAACGTTATGCGAGCAGCTTTGGTTTGGTAGTGTCGATTGAAGTCGAGGCAGCTTAATTAGGATTACTTTGCTGACTGCTAATCAGAGTCACCCTTTGTTGGATGGCTCACTTGAGGTTCCAATGAGATCGTCCAGCAGCGCTTTCGCATCCTTCAAATCTGCGGTGTCGAGACCGTCGCTAGGGCGAGATCAGAAGGTCAATCGACCTCGCAATTCTTCGAACGAGACCATCACATATTCTCGATAAACGTCACGCTCGCGAAGACGTCGATACCATCTTTCTACATTCGGCAAGTCGGGGCGATGGATCGGCATGTTGAAATAGCGAAAGAGTGTCATGCCGGTCGGAATGTCGGCCATTGTCAGGTGATCGGCTGCAACAAATTGATGCTTCGAAAGTTGCGCATCAAGGAGATGATAATAGCCATTTAGCCGATCGTTTGTTGCCTGGATCTCATCTCTATCTTGCTCGTCCGTGGGGGTACGAACCGTTAGCCAAAAAAGCCTGTTAAAGTCGCCATAGAGCGTGGTCTGTGCCCAAGACATCCACTGGTCGGCATATGCGCGTTCCGCCGGATCGTCGGACCAAAGCGAGCCCACGCAGTATTTTGCTGCCAGATAGCGAATAATGGCATTGCTTTCCCAAACGACGATACCATCATCGTCGAGCGTCGGAACCCGACCGTGTGGGTTCAACTTGAGGTATTTGCGGTCATCCAGCCCACCAAACGAACCACCCAGTTGGATGTGTTCGAAGGGCCGCTTGGTTTCGCCAAGCATCCACAGTCCCTTCTGCACACTGTCGGATGTGCCGCGTCCGTATATCTTCAACATCCACTGGTTCCTTCGAATAGCCGTCTGGGTGTCGCCGACGATAGCAGATTACGTAACAGAGGCGAATTTTCCGTCATGGCTATGGGCGGACTGGCTCAAGCTCGCGAGGTTTCGTCTGCAAACCGGTCTTGAGCGGACCTGGGAATTAACGGGCGGGACGGAGGATCAGCTTACGGGGAGGATGGTGCAGATTAATCAGGTGGTGGCACTAACGAACCTCATGCTAACTGCCCCGCGCTTGCCAAATCGAAGATGGGTCCAGCAGTGACTTGAGGGCAGTCATAGCGCGTCTGCGTATGACAGCGCTCTCCGTGACGCCGTCGAGGTATTTGCGGGGGAAGATCTGCCGCCCAGTGCGGCCGCCCCAAGTGACCGTTAACACATACGCCTGGGCTTGCCTGTTTGCGGGATCGGGTAGCCAAACGACGTCGTCCACGACCAGGCCGCGCGCGCGGCTCAAGTCTCTGAGCATGCGTGCAATCAACCGCGCGCCCACGACGCGCGTGATGTCTGCTAGTTCAGGTACCTTTCCCCTGGAAAAAAGCGCTTTGATTCTACCCATGTACCGGAACCCTTGAGGGCGACAGCAGCCCACCGATGTACTTGGTCGGGTGTCCATCGAAAACGGGGTTAAGCCCCAAGCATGCGAGACCGAGCAACACCACCACGGCGCCAGAAAGAACTCTTTGCCAATAGAGGATGTGACGTCGAGACTGGAAGATTCGGCTGGCTGTTCCGCCTATCACGGCGTAGGTCGAATTTACGGCAAAACCACACAGCTTCATGGTTACGGCCAATATGAGCAGCTGGAGTGGTACGTTACCCCGCGGATCTACAAACAGTGGAATGATGGCAAGCATAAACACAATGACCTTTGGGTTAAGCAAATTGTTGAGGAATCCTCCCCAAAACGCCTGGCCGGTGTGCTCTCGCTTCTTGTTAAAAAGCTCTAAAGAAACTTGTGCCTGCTGGGCGTTTCTGATCATGCCGTAACCCATGTACAGCAGGTATAACGCCCCGGCCAAGCACAACAAGTCATACAGCACCACGCTTTCCCGGATAATATTTCCTACACCGAGGACGATAATGGGTATTTGAATCAGCCCGGCCGTCGTGAACCCGATCGCGCAGAGCAATCCTCGCCGATACCCGCCGTAGATACCGTTCGACACAACAAACACAGTATCCGGGCCCGGCGTGATCTGCATGACTAGCACGCTGGCGATAAACAGCACATAAACTTCGGATGCAATCATATGCCCATTTCAGCCGCAGCCGACACTTCCCCGGCGAACGAAACTCATTTCCTCGCTAGCCGTGGCCTCTCCCCGCGACCGCCTTAAGCCACTGTCTTTACCGGCAGGTAGTCGACCGGCTCGATGTTGAACATCGCCGGCGGGACAACATTGATAATCTGATAAGGGTCGCCCGTGGGCGCAGTCTCGCGGGCCAGGTCCACCACCCGCAAGACGGGGTAACGAGTCTTATCCGGTTTCGTCACCAGTGCGACTTGCGGCTTCAAGCGCTGCTCGCAGTTCAACATCCTCACCACCCCGACCTCGGCGGTGTTAAGCACGACGACGCTGCCGATCGGATAAACGCCGATGCATTGGATGAACTCATCGAGGAGCGCCGGATCGAGATCCACGCCTGCCCGCGCGTACATCTTCTTGAGCGCCTCGCGAGCGGGAATCCCGTCCTCATAGTTCCGGTCACTGGTCAGGGCATCGTAGACATCCGCGATCGCACCGATCCGGCCGAACTGGCTGATCTGATCGCCCTCAAGCCCATCCATGTAACCGTGACCGGCGTACCGCTCATGATGATGGCGCACGACGTCGAGCGCTCGGGGCGGGATGGCACCGGTGCGCTTCAGAATCTCCACGCCCATGGGCACGTGGCCCTTCATGATCTCGTATTCGCGTTCGGTGAGCTTGCCGGGTTTGTTTAAGATGGCATCGGGCACCCGCATCTTGCCGATGTCGTGTAATAGCGCCCCTAGACCGAGGAGATTCAGCTCTTCTTCCCCAAAACCCAGATGGCGTCCGAGGGCAAGTGCGAAGATGCAGACGCGGAGACAATGAAGCGCGGTATAGTACTCGCGTTTCTTTCGCTGGGCGAAGCAAACCAGGGCGTCTGGATTACGAGACACGCTTTTGACCATGGCGGCCGCCACCTTCTTCGCGCCCGCGGTGTCGATGCTCTTGCCTTGGTGCACGTCTTCCATGATGGTCTGGAGGAGCACCGTGGCCTCGTCATAGGTCTCGCGAATCACTTCGACTTCCTGCTCGACGGTGATCTTATCCGCGTGCACCTGGCGCGGCTGCGCCGCGTCGCCGTTCCTGGCGACGATGCGACGGCGAAGTCTTCGCTCCGCCTCCCTCAACTTCGCCCAGGAGACGCGGGGGGTGATGGCGCCGCTCTCATGCGCATCGTCGACGTAGACGTACCGGCAGCACCGCTTTAACTCGGTCAGCTGCCCGTCGTTGATGATCTCAAAGCCCTTGAACAGAAACGGTGTCTCACGCCACGGGCGATCCAGCCCACTGACGTACATGCCGTGTTTCAATTCATCGACCACAACCTTCCTTCTCATAACCGTACCTCCCCGCCTGGCACGGCTGCGTCCCTGGCCCGTGCGGAGCGTGTGCTACATGGGGATGGAGGAGGGGCGGGGCCGCGTACGCAGTCTCCTGCGTCACGCCCACGCGTCCGTGTGTGGTAAGGTTTGGTGAAGTCCTACAACCCGGAGAATGCGGACTAACCTGTCGACCCCGCCCAACCGATCCAGGGTCACTCACATCCAACTTCCGCGTCATCACGAAATAGCTTTCGTAATGCGCTTCTTTAAGTGTTGTCGGCGATTTAAGCCCCTACAAGCGATAATATCTAATTCATTGATTACCACAGCTAATGTCGGCCCAGTCCCGCTCTTGGGGCTTCGGCCGGATCGGGCAAGGACGTGCCCTTCACGGAACGGATGGGCGCCGACGGCAAGTGTAGAAAACCTGGCTCGCCGCACCGGCCAAGCCCAACAAGTTAGGCAGCAGCGTGCTTTCTCGGATAATTTCTCCTACCCCGAGAACGATAATGGGTATTTGAATCTACATCACTAGCACGCTGGCGATAAACAGCACGCAAACTTCGGATGCGATTATATGCCCATTTCGGCTCTGACAGGCTGGCGAACGCCTCGGCCAAGCGCGTAGTCCAGGCTGGCAGCCATGCCAAAAATCTTGTTCCGCGCCTGCGGCATGATGCGGCTTGCCGGTGAGTCAAGTAAGGCGCCCTCAATTTCTTCCCCGCGATGCGCCGGTAGGTCGTGCATCACGATCGAAGAGGGTTTACCGATGATGTCGAGATGGCGCCTGGTTATACGTGCGTGGGCTACGTAATCACGCCAGTTTTGCACCGGTGGGCTCTCGCCCATCGACGCCCATCGGCAGGCGTAGAACACATCATAGTGGTCGCCGTCGCGTTCGACATCCTGCATCGTGTCGAAGAAACTCAGCGAGACCGGGCTCGATTGCAACGCACGGACAAGCTCCTGGCGTTCGGCGTCTTCGGTCAACGACGGAGGCGCGCAGATGCTGATCCTGCGGACTCTCACCTTTGCCAGTGCGAGACACAGCGAGCGTGAGGTATTGTTGATTGGACCTGTGTACAGGACCGCCAAGTTTCTGAAAAGGCCGAACTCCTGCTGAATGGTGAGCAGATCAGCTAGGGCTTGGGTGGGGTGTTCCCGCTTGTTGAGGGCGTTTATCACCGGACAATGCTGGTTTTTGCGCCAGCGACCCAAATTATCCGTGTCCTTGGCATCGCGGATAACCACGCAGTCGTTATATAACGTGATCATCGAGACCATGTCATCAAATGACTCACCGAAGGGTGTTTGGGTCTTGTTAACATCGACCTCGATGACAGAGGCTCCCTTTGAGGCACACGCACGCAGCGTCGACATGCGCGTACGCGTCGACTGATCAAACATGACCAAGGCAATGCTCAGGCCCTGCAGGGTTTCACGCAGCTGGTGGGATTCCTGCTCGGCCAACACGAGTAGATCCCAAAGTTGCTCGCTTGATAACTCTTCTATCGCGACTATATCCATGCCAATCCTCCTGCTCCTCGCGGTATCCGAACAGATCCAGAACCTCGCCAAACCGCTTTTCGCAAAGATCGAGGTGCCGCGGAGTGAAGTATTTTTGCCACGATCCAGTTTTGCCCTTGTGAAACGTGAATGCATGCGGATTGTAGACTTTCTCGGCAAGCTCTTCAGGATCGTGGCTGATGTTTAAATGCGTGAGAATCCGTTGAATTGCGCTAACTTGCTGCTCGCGTGACGCACCTCCTTTCGAGCCGATAAGCTCTTCGAAGCGTACTGTGCAGACATACGGGTGTTTGAAAAGCCAATAGAGGTCGCGAAGGTCACCGTGCCCCGGAAAGTTGATATCCTCCAGCGCATAGGTGAGCTTGTCCTCGAAGGAATCGAACTTGCTCAGTGTGCGTGACATCACTTGATAGACGGCAAAATTCCCAAAGCCGCGCCCGGTACGACCGCACAGATAATTCACAAACGACACCATGACGTCCCTTGGGTCGCGCATGTTCAATATGATCTTCGGCCGTTGGGTCTCGCTCCACTCCCGCAGAAACAGTCCGTCGACTGTGTTGACGTCAAACTGGTGATAAATCCAACAGATGTTGGGTGGCGTTTCGGAAAAGCGCATGCGCATCAACTTTGTACTCTGGTAGGCGGATTCCATGCCTTGCGCGATATCCGTTCCGTAGCGGTTCTCCACAGGAGCGCCCAGGCGCATCTGCCAGCTACGCGCGACGCGCAGCCAGGCCTCCCAATCAAGGGTGTCACGCATGTGAGCGGAACTCCGACCATAGTATCCTTGCTCTTGTTCCGACAGCGCGAACTGGCGTAGCGTCGCCCTGTGCTCAGCGGTAAACCTTGGTTGGATGTCGGGGGTGATTCTAGAGTCGCCTGACATGCCGTAGCCCAGGTGCACCATGAGCTCCTGAATTAGGTGCGTGCCCGATTTCTGGGGTGAGACAACGACGACCCGTTCTTGCTTCATGGCTATGCTTTTTCCACTCATGTTCCTAGCCTCTGGCGATGAGAGCCCTTGCATGCCTCGCAGCGTCGGCGATGGCCCCCTGCAGTTTCTCGAGACCTGAATCGAGCTCGTCGCCGCGGATCGTCAACGGCGGCAACAACTTGAGCACCTCATCTCGGGCACCGCAAGTCTCGATGATCAAGCCCCGCTCGAAAGCGGCCGCCGATACCCGATCTGCCATCGTCGCATCCGGCCACGTAAGCCCCAGGATGGCGCCCCGCCCCACGACACGCGTGTGGAGCTCGGAAAATCGCCGGGCGATAGCATCCAAGCGATCAGGCAAGGCCCTGCACAGACGTTCGAGACATGATTGGAAGAGCGGATCTGACCAATACCGTAGGGCCGCCCTGGCGCTAACGAAAGCGAGGTTATTGCCGCGGAATGTGCCGTCGTGCGCTCCGGGTGGCAGGCAGTCGAGCTCTGGCTTGAGCAAGACCAGCGAGAACGGCTGGCCGATACCGCTTAGTGACTTGGAAAGACACACAACGTCCGGGTCGATGCCGGCGCCTTCGAAGCTGAAGAATGTGCCCGTGCGACCGCACCCGACCTGGATGTCATCGACGATAGTGACGACGCCATGGCGTCTAGCCGTTTCGCAGATTCGGCGCAGCCACTGGGGCGAGCAGCTATTCAGGCCGCCTTCCCCCTGGACCGTTTCGACGATGACGGCAGCCGGCATGTCGATGCCGCTTCCTTCGTCATCGAGAAAGCGCTCGAACAATGCCGCCGTATCGAAGCCGTCACCGAGGTAGCCGTCATAGGGCAAGCGCGCAACGCCGGGCAGGCAGATTCCGGCAGCAGCGCGCTTGCTGCGGTTACCGGTGAGTGCCAGTGAACCTAAGGACACTCCGTGGTAAGCGTTCGTAAAAGCGACAACCGTCTCTCGCTTGGTGACCTGGCGCGCAAACTTCACCGCCAGTTCGACGGCGTTGGTCCCCGTCGGCCCGGGAAAGGCGAGTTTGTAATGAAGCCCGCGCGGTTGTAGGACAGTCTCGTGAAAAGCTTGTATGAAATCGCGTTTTGCTGCCGTGTACAGGTCGAGAGCATGGAGAATGCCGTTGTCACAGAGGTAACGCACCACGGCGCGCTTTATAGGCTCGGGGTTGTGGCCGTAGTTGAGCGCACCGGCACCGCTGAGAAAATCAATGTATTCCCGCCCGTCCTCGTCAACGATCGTGGCGCTAGACG
>JBHIDJ010000025.1:0-29740 GCA_046760105.1 Acidiferrobacterales bacterium
TTTGATCTTTACGCCAAACAGAAGTTCATCAAGACTTTTTCAACAGAATAGGCCGTTCTCAGTCATTCGGACTCGATCAAATCTGACGGTGTCTGTCCGGTCAGATACCGATTATCACAGCTATGGGCATAGCCACAACTGTGATAACCGCGGCCCTAAGAGGGAAGGAAATCAATCGGATAGGTTACCACCATTGTCTCCACCTCCTTGGCGCCGAAATCAAAAAGCCTAACGCGCGCGACAATCTTCCGCTCAAGTGTAGGATCGTTCAGCTCGCTCGATACTATCTCACACGCTGTTACCTGCCCGGAGGACTGAATGGTTATTTTTAGCACCACCTTTCCTTCCAGGGTGGGATCCTTACGCAATGCACGATTATAGATCGAATATATCGCCGCCTTATTTCTGTCGAAGACCAGCTGTATTTCTTCAATGCTGCGGGAGGGCTTGCGTGCGCCGCTCCGCGAGGCGCGCGCTTGCTTGACGCCACCTACACCATCCACTGGACTGCTAACCTTCGTACTTACCCGCCCTACAAGCCCCGTCCCGCCGGTGTCGCGGCTTAGCGTGGAAGTGTTGATCCCCCCGCTGGCGCTTGATGCATTAGCTGTAATGACAGAGCGCTCCGGACTCGCTGCTTTCTGACCCTCCCCCCGTTGCAGTCTGTTGTTCTTTTTTAATCCCTCTAATACTGGATTATCACGCAGCGCCGCTAATTCGTCCTTAAACGCCAGCAGCCCTGTGCGCGAGGCCTTTTTGCGCGCTGTTTCTATAGCTTTTTTCTTGACCTTCTTTGGTTTTGCCTTCTTTAGCTTCGGTTTCTTCTTCGCCGTCAGCTTCGGCGCCTTTGCGGGCGCTGGCCGCTCAGCCGCCTTCTTGCGTTCGAGCACTAACTTCGCGAGCCGTGGCGGCACGGTCTCGGCCTTTTCCCGATCGAGTTCAGGGAGGGGAAGAAACGGCACAACGATCGACCACAGAAAGCAAAATATAAAGACCCATAGGAGAATCTTGCGAAGGCGGCGCTTTTCGTCTTCCGATACCGCCCAGGGAAGATAAGGTGAATGATAGGAAGCGTACGCGACCGTCACAACCTTACCCCCCTTGGCGGGTCTTCTTTAGCACCGCCAGCGAGATCTTCGTGTAGTTGGCACGCGTACACGTCACCATCACCTTTTTGAGCAATTTAAATGGGATCTCTTTGTCTCCCATGATGGTGATTTCCCGCTGAGCAGTCGATTTTCCAGACCCTTTGCTTTTATTCAGCGATCGTTTCGATTGGTAGTCCAGTTCCGATTTTAGGGGCTCGATCACCAATGATGGCGAAGCGACAACAGCGGCAACCGATGCAACTTTCTTACCCCGCACGAGAATATTCTGATCGTTAACCATCACCACCAAGGTCTCTTCCGGCTTCTTGCTCGCAACCGATTCCGGTAACTTCAGACCCTTGGTCGTCGGCAATACCTCTACGTCGGAGGAGTTCACCAACAGAAAAAACACAAGGATGGTGAAGATATCCATCAGCGCAACCAAGTTAAAACCAGTAAATCGCTTCTTGCGCTCGTGATGGCGCTGCATACGCTGGGCTCTTCGCGACATCTTCATGGCATTTTCACGACTTACTTTTCGTGCGCTTCGACTTCAGTAACGGCGCATCACCAATTGATATGTCCGGAAACAACTCCGCCTGCACCACTGACCCGTCCTGCATAACCTCCACAATGCGGACCGTGTCCATCACCTGGACTAACGAATCATAGGAGGTGGTTGTCTCCGCCAAGATCATCGCGTTATTCTTGTCAGGGAACCGAGCCTTTATTTCCTGCAGGATCTGCGATAAAGATTTCAGATCGTAACCATCGTTCTTATTTCTAATACGCTTTATAAGACCACTATTGCGGTCGCCGACGTCTAGCGAATCCGTGCGTATAACGATCTCCAGTTGCAATTCTTTCTTCGGCTTTGCCTTGCTTGCAGCCGCCGGTGGTAAATTCAACTCCAGTATGGTGATGCGCGAGAACACCGCCGTTATCAGCAGGAACGGCACCAGGATCACCATCAGGTTCATAAAGGCGGTAATGTCGAGCTCGGTCGGGGCCTTACCGAACCGTCGTCTACGGTATCTCATGACGCCGATCCACCCGTCTTCTTCTGCTCCGTTATCATGTTTAGGAATTTGACCGACGCCATCTCGAGGCTGTCGACCAATGTTGTAGTCTTGGACTGGAGAAGGGAGTAGACCAGCAATAGCGGGATCGCCACCATCAGACCAAATGCGGTCGTATTCATGGCGACCGAGATGCTTGCCGACAACAGATCTGCCTTTTCCGCGGGATCTGCATGTGACACGGCGGTAAATGCCCTAATGAGACCGATAATCGTGCCAAGCAGTCCTAACAACGTCGCAATGTTTGCGAACGTGGCGATATAGTGCGTGCGCTTCTCCAGAGAGGGCATAATCTCCATTAGCCCTTCTTCCATAGCGGTTTCAATGTCATCCCGCCGGCGCGCTCCTTCACTGCGCGAAAGACCATAATTCAGAATCTTTCCAATGGCTGCTTTCGAGTTTGATGTCGTGGCGAGGGCTTTTTTGTAGTTCCCCGCCTTGATTAGCGGCATCAACTGGTTCCATATTTTTCTATTTACGCTGGTGGAACGGCCCAAATAAAAGAACCGTTCAAGGGCGATGGTCACACCCACCGCAAGCACTACGACGATCGGATACATGAACACGCCGCCATCTTGGAAGAAACGGACTATTGTGCTGTAGGTTTCCATAGTGGCCTCCCCACGAAATGATTAACTTACAGATATCTGCAATATCACCAATCTAGCTACAAGGACCTGTATGACTATTCCTTTGATGCCGGATCGGTTTTCAGATCGCCTTTGATAGAGTCGTAGTATTGGACCTCCCGCCGAAAGACCTCGCGATCCACCGGTCCTAGCGCCTCATCGACGAGATTCGCAACGGGATTCCCCATCAGGTTCTCTACGTCTGCTTTCTTCCAGGGCACGATGTACAGGACCTTGGGCAGCTCACGGTTCCCGATAATGGACGTCCCTTCCAGGTCTACACGATCCACCGCCTGTGCATCTATGAGCACAGATGCGAACATGAAAAAAAATATACTTACGATGTGTCTCATCGGTATCACCTCACGGCCGTCTTTTGAGCAGGTCGTATACGCCGCTTCAGGTCCACTATCCATTTGGCTACCTGCTGATCGTGCGCAGGAGTCAAAGCCTGATAACGCTGGTAATGAAACAACGCCCTGTCTGCATCCAATAAATATAGGTCGTAAAGGATGCCAAGATTGAGGTGCGCATACGCATAGTCAGGATCGAGCTTCAGGGCGTTCCCGTATGCCTCGCGCGCCTCCCTGAACCGCCCTTCCTCGCGTAGGAGAATGCCGAGATGGTTATAAATGTCCGGACGGTTTGGGTTAACCTCGATTGCTTTCTTGAAGGCTTGTTCCGCCTCGCGCGGCCGTCCGTTGCGGTAGTAAATGATCCCTAGGTTTACATACGGCCCTGCTAGCCCATGATAAGTCTGTGCCATCGCGACCAGTAATCGCTCTGCCTGTTTATCTTGCTTCGCCTTCATCGCCGCTAGCGCACGTCGGTACTCTCGCTGGACGTCTGGGTTGATCCCCACGCTGCCGATGCTTGTCGTATCCCCTGAGATTTCAGCCGGCTGCGTTTCGTCTTGACGCGGTGCTGGTCCGGCACAACCGGATAACCAAACTAGGCAGACAACTGCTAAAAAGATAGGGTGCTTATTGAATCGCATTGCTTACCGCTTCTCTCTTTTCAAATTTCGCATAACGCACAGGGCGTAGTTTGCGCAATTTCCCAAAGCTCTTTTTGACCCATTCATCGTACACATTGTCGGCGACGCGCCGTACATTCGTCTCATGGATCTCGATTGCCTTCTCTTCGAATGGGTATGCCTGCTCTTCGAGGAGCACGTCATACTGCTCGCGCTCCAACGCCGATAACCCTCTCGGCCGTTGAGATGCCAACAAATCTTCACTCAGGGTGTGGTAAACGTCGGCGATACGAAACGTAGACGCGGTCGTAAATTCAGCAACCCCATAATCGACCGCACGGCCGTATGCCTTTAGGGCTACCTGCATCTTTTGTTTCTTGGCCCTGAGGCTCTTCGCGAGAGGAATAACCAACCGTATGTCCCGAAATGCCCAATAGTCGCGTTCTGCGAGTAGAAACGCCGCTTTCGCTGCCAGATATTGCGTGCGCTCTGTCCGCTGCCGGCCAGCGTCTGCTGCCTCGACGATCTGCCTCAACCAATGATAGTGCTGGTCACGCTGTGCCCCCGTTTTGTGGAGCTTGGCAAGTTTGTAGCGTGCCTCTATCGCCTGCTCAAAAGCATCGGGAAACAGGTCTATATAGCGCTTGTACACAGCGACCGCCGACTTCTTTTGCGCCGCCTTTTCGTACAGCTCACCCGCCTGCCACAGAGCCTGCTGTCTCACCGCTGCGTCTTCGCGCTGATCCGTAATCAGCTCAAACACCGCCGCCGCACGCAACCATTGCTTGCTCTCCAAGTAAACGACAGCCAACTTATCAGGGACATCGCGTTGTAAGGGATGGTCGGGAAATTTCTTGCGAAATGTCTCCAGCACGCGTGCCGCACCGCGCCAGTCTTGCAAGGTCATCAGCGCGGCAGCCGCATCGTATTCGGCCGTGGGTGTTACCGATGATCTCGGCGCTACGTTTTTGACTCGCAGAAAATGCTTGACGGCGGCAGCCACATCGCCAGCGGCGCGCAGTTGCTCCCCTTGTTTGTAAACAGACGATGCCAATCTTTCGACGAGCATCGTTCGCTTCGGATCCTTTGCTGGGGTTAAACGCAGTACCGCTTTATACGCCGTTTCTGCTTGCGCAAATGCTTGACCTTCAAACTCTGCGTGCGCAACCACTGTCCAAGCCGTACGTCGCAGTGCTGCTTTCGGCCGTGGTTTCATGCCGATCACGCGCCGTGCAACCGTTGCTGCCTGCTTCGTTTCATTGAGGGCAAACAGATCCTCTGCGGCCTTCGTCAAAACGGCCGCCGCCCGCTTGTCGTCCGGAAAGGCGTCACCAAAACGCAACGCGCTTTTGATAACCTGTCGTTGATACACTGTCCGTTCATTTCCACGAAGCTCTTCTTCCCGCTTCTTATGAGCAAGCAGCGCCGCGTATCCTGCCTCGGCACTGCGTGCATGTGGTGCGTACGCGTACGCCGTTTTCTCGTACTGGACTGCTGCATCGCCGTAGCGCCCACCATCAAACAACGTCTCCGCCAGTAAGAAATTCATGTCAGGTGCCTGCGGGTCACGTGGAAACGCTTGCACAAACTCGGCATACCAGCGAGCAGCCTGATGATAATCAGCGGCGCCCTTCGTCTCCTGTGCTTGGGCGTGAAAGTGACGGGCTAGGTCTTCGATATTCTTTTTCAAGTGCGGTGCTACGGCTGCGTGTGTGTCCTTGTCGTGCAAAGGCCAAAACTTGCTGTTTACTCCGTAGCGGACGACGAATTCCTCTTTCGATTTAAGAAGCAGCGTAGGGAAGCCGCCTTCCTCATAGGACTGGATGACCTTGACCTGAAACAGTGGTGCCCGGCGATCGTTGCCGTATTGTTTGATAAACTCGGTGAATGCGTTTGCTGCGTCTACGTAGCGCTGTTGCTCGAGATAAAGCACACCTAGATTGTCGTAAACCGTCGCCTCGTAAGGACGTTTGCCCTTTTTCTTGAAGTACTTCGTAATTGCTTTCTCGCCACCCAGGTGGGAGAAGCTTAGCGTGACCACTCTGAACGCATCGTCCGCGAGTTCTTTTTCGCCTCGTGTCAGAGACGGTGTTTCAGAGGTGGATATCCCAGCATCGTGATCAACTAACTTACGATCAAGTAGACGAAAAAACGACCCCAGAGCCGACTCATAGCGCGATTGCTTGAAGATCGACCATCCGTGCTTGTACAACGCCCTTTCATAAAACAACGACACATCGCCAAAATCTAGTACTGAACCGTACGCCTGTTCTGATTTGCGGTATGACTTCATTACAAAGAGAAGTTCACCACGCCGAAACTGCACTTCATCAATGAACTTCGTACTCGGGTAGAACGAGACCAAACGATCCAGGGTGCGAAGGGCGCGTTTATAGTCGCCGCTCTGCTCATATGCACGGGCGAGCTGATAAGCCACACGGTCGTTACCGGGATAATTGGGGTGGGTGCGCAACAGCTCCCGGTAGTTTTGGATGGCTTTGCTATAGTCTGCCGGCTTCAGTTTGCCTGCGCCGTCTTTTTCTTTTTCGAGTCTCCTGGCCTTCTCGAGGTACTCCGCTTCGGCCTCCTCCAACTGCAGGTCTGCCAGGCGACGCATGGCCTCGGCTCGCAGCGGGTCGTTCTCCTCCTTGTCTAGGAATTCGCGGTAGCTCTCAATCGCCTTGCTTCGCCCGCCGTGTTCAATGACTTCTCGTTGTACCTTAATGTCGCGCTCCTCGATGGTTCCGACCTTGGGACCGTCATGGGAACATCCCGTTACGAAGAGGCAAAAAATCAAGACCATGTAGCGACGAGCTATCATTGTGCTTTCTCAGCGCGGCTAGATGACTGATCGTAGACTCGCGCGATGCCGAAGCGAGCCTGCGTGACATAGCTCCGCAGTTGCTCTTTCTGCCGTTCGAGCTCCTCCGCCACCAGCTCCTGTAGGTATCGCTCATGGGCACGCGCAACGCGATCGACGTCAACTTGCAACTGTGAAATACGTCGGTGAAATGCGGTGATACGCGCGGAAAAGCCATCGAGTTCACTACCCGTCATCTGTTGTGAGTGCTGCAATGACTGGCCCTGCGACTTTGCTATTGTGATCCCCTGGCGCCGTTGACTATTGCCTGTGTTAGTGCTCCATAAGCGGGGGGTGTAGTCGGCGCTTATTTGCCAATGTCGGAAACCAACCACCCGTCCACATTTTTCCTGCTGGTTGCTTACCGGAACGTCGGTAACGCCTCCAGTTTGTTTTCGGGTACTTTCCAACGGATTGGGTGGATCGTGCACGTCCAGCGCCGCCAGCGCGGCTGTACCTTCATGGGTTGCGGCCGTTCCCTGTTGGCGCTCCTCGTCACCACGCCGCCATAGCTCGAGCATGCTGTTGTATGCGTCCATGTTCGCCGACAAGCACTCCAAGTTTTGCGAGAGAGCTTGCATATCTCGATAACTTTTAAGTGCTTGATGAAAATCGTGGCTCGCGAACAAGTGGATGAGGTAGCGGTTCTCGGGTGTATCGGGCAACTTTTCTCCGGCCGAGTTCCCTCCGCTTTCACTAGCCGGAGCCGAAACGACTGCTGGCAGAAGTTCGCCCGTGCGCAATGACTCGATGATCTGCTCCAATCGTCCGATCTCGGCGTTGTAAACGGTTATGGCGTTCTCATAGTGTCGCAATGCCTGCTTATAGGCCTCGAGCTTGCTGAGCGCATACGGCACAGCCAACAGGGACTCTTGCACCGCGACATCAATATCGTTTCTCTCCTGCAGTTCCATCCAAGGTGCCAGGGACTGCTTATGTTTGCCCTTCGCCGACAGTGCCCAGCCGATTCCGAGAAGCGCCCTATTGGTAAACGGCCCGTTGAGGCGTACATCCCGGAAGTAGGATTTCGCCCGCCCCGGCTCTTGAAGACTCAGCAAGGTAAAACCAAGCGCCAAATTCGCCTTGTCTCTCAGGGCCTTCATTTCACTTTTCCGGGCCCGCATCCGTGCAATCTTCTCTAATACAGCCACCCCCTCCTTTTGCCGGCCGACCTGGATCAGGCCCACACCGATGTTATAGCGCGCATACGTAGCCCATTCTGATTTACCGCGGAGCTGTCGTAGTATGGCCACCGCCTCGCCGTATCGGTTCTGCTTCATAAGAACGAGCGCTAAGAGTATTCGCCGCTCATCCTGCATTTCCATGGATAGCGTATCTCTGCTGCGCAATAGGACATCTCGTGCGTCCTTCATATAGCCGCGCTGGTACCGATCCTTGGCGAGATGAAACCGGGTGCGAGCGGCTACGTCGGGAGGCGCACCTCCAGCTATGACTCGCGCAAAGAGTCGACCGGCCTTACGATGAAGCCCGTAAGACAAATACAGATCGCCCAAGAGCAACGCTGCCTCATGCTCGTGACGTTGCAGCGTCTGCGTCTTCTGCGCAGCCATAAGACCTGTGGTCGCGGAAAAATATTTCCCTCGGTAGAGATCGAACAAAACCTCCCCAAAATGGGGGTCCTCGATCCCACCGGGCCGGTGATAGCCCGCACTGCCTGGTAACAGGACTTCGGGCAGCTGCTTGCCCTTCGCTTTGACGATCTTCAGCTCGATAAACTTGGCATCGCTTCTCTTGTGGAAGAGTATTGAGGCGCCTTTCCGGTATTCTTTACCGTTTGCACCTCTACCGGTGACAAGTGCCGTCAGGTCGTGTTGGCCCACAGGTAGATTGCCGGTGTAGAGCCGGTGTACGCCGCCGCGAAAGAGCGCATTTAACTCGCCCTCCGCATAACGGTGGTTCGTTACGACATTGTCGTCGATCCTCAGCTCAACGGCCGCCAACGCCAATGGTGCAGCGGCATCCACCGAGAGGAACACGGCCACATGTGTGGCGGCTGGATACAAAAGTTCCCCCCTAAGGATGCGTAGATCCCTATTGAGCTTGAGACCCTCTGCTTTAAGTAACTGCGCGTGCGAGTCGAGACTACGAAAATCTGCCTGTGGCGACTGTGCGTTCACCTCGCCACCGAGTACGACAAACAAAACCGTTACCCATGTTAATAGTAGGCGTTTGATTACCACCCGTTACTTCCTGACACCCCAACATCTACATTACTTCAGTGTATGCAATGTTCACCACTGCGCCACTCGCCGGCACGAGCACAAGCCCACGGCGTTTCGCGGTGCGAGCAAGGCGTCAACCGACCGTCGCCGACGAACGGAACCCGCCACCCCGGGGTGGCCCCGCCCTAGCGGCGACGCAGAGAAGCGTGACGAACAAAGCAAGAGCGACGAAGTGCAACATGGACGCGGTCGCGTCCGCCGGGCTACGTAGCCGCCAACACCGTAGATACGTGCACGTCTTCGCTCGTATCATCTAAGTCTAGTAGCTCTGTAACTGACTGTTCGCTAACTAGGATCTGAGTCATCAACAGAGCAAACCGGGCGTCTGACCGATGCCGAGTCAAATCGCCACGCGGTCGATTTAACTGTGACCGGCGTACCCGACTTGGGGAGGTCCGGACGGGGTCGATCGCCGACGGGGCCCGCGTTAGCCGTGTTAGTAGGAATTGAGTAGTGGCTGGTACTCTTGATAGTCAGGTCTTGTTGGCATCCTCCATCGCCTTGACAACCTCGTGATAGCTCTCGGGTGCTTTGTCTCCAAACCGGGATTTGAGCCCAGCCTGGGTAGCCTTTAACAAGCGCCGGGCCGCCGCGTCGGCCATAATTGGTTCGATGCCCATTACCCTTAATGTCTCGGCGACCTCCTCCATCTCATGCGCACGACGTTCGCCATGAATGGCGGTACGCCCGATGAGGTAGCGCGCGAGTTTGTTCCAATCGACGCCCGGGTAACCTACTCCTACCGATTCGAGCACACGCTCAGCTACGCCATAGCGCGACGAAGCCACGACACACTCGAGGAACAATGCTTCTAGTCCCTTGACGATGATGCTGCGAAACATCTTGGTGGCGGTGGCACGACCGATGTCACGCCCGAAATCCTCAAGACACATCCCGTAAGGCGCCAACCGCGCCAACAAATCAGGCACCGCCTCGCCGCACAACAGCATAGGAACCTTGTGACCAAGGGGTCGGACGCCGGCCATCACCGCCGCTTCCACAAAGCAGGCGCCGCTTTGGCCGATGATCGCCGCCACTTGCTGCTTCGTCGCGGGTGATGTGGAGTTTAGGTCCAGGTAAACATGACACGGGCTCAAGAACGCCGCCGCCTGCTCGGCAACGTCTCGCGCGACCGACGAAACGACGGTGGAGAAGATAACCTCGCTGCGCTTCGCCATTTCCTCAAGGGAATCACAAAGCCTTACTCCGGCCTCTGCAGCGCGCTGCTCAAGCGTGGCTCGCCGATCGGCGAAGCCGAGGGCGATGTCGTAAGCAGAAATCGCTGGCGCCCCTGCCTCGTGCAGACCCTTGGCGATGTGATAGCCGGCCTCGCCGAAACCAATGAAACCGATATTCACGGTCTATATTCGCGAGCACCCGATGTGCGGCTGTTATAAGTCAATATCTACCCAGAGCGGTTGGTGGTCTGAACCTTTCGCGTCTTTGTCAACACGGGCGGTGCAGACGCGGCTAGCAAGCCCGCCGCTAACAAAAACAAAATCGATACGGGCATTATCTTCGAGATCCGTGACGCCGTCCGTCGGATCGTTGCCCGCCACAAGCCAAGAATCGACAAGAACGTCCACGTTGGTGCTAGCATCGCCTTTTCCCGTCAGCGCTCCAGTCATGATCTCATATTCGCGCGAATCGGGTTCCATATTAAAGTCACCGAGCATGATGACCTCGTGTGGCATCGGCGGTATCAGCCGTTCGTCGACCCAATCGCGCAGATCGCTGCCGCCTGAAAATACCCCACCTTCAGTTGGCGCCCAACGCTGAATTTCCAGCAGGCGTGCCACTTGCCGCTCTCGTTCAACATCTGACTTATGACCTAGATGCAGCGAATACACACGTACCGGGCCACACGGGCACTCGATAACACCTTCGAGGGCAGCACGCTGCAGGCTGAGTTCATTGGCGAGGTCCATCTTCGGCAACAGATGGTTGCGTGCTGAGAGGATCGGCGCACGCGACATAAGCAGATTACCGAATTGCCATCGCCGACTCTGGAGCAATCCGCTTTCATCGGTAAAGCTTGCGTCCAGATCGAGCCCGGGACCGTAGATCCAGTAATAACCGGGTAATAAGCGAACGAGCTCGGCGACCTGGTCTACCATGCGGGAGCGTTTCGCAAAACGCTCGACCTCTTGCATGGCAATAATATCTGCCCCCTTAACCTCTTTAGCGATGCGTTCGAGGTCGAGTCGCTCGTCCTTCCCTCTACCAAATTGGATGTTATAGGTAACGAATCTCACAATGACGAACCCGCGTAGACCCCATTGTCACGACCCGCACCCAACCGGTCAACATCCTCACGCCTGACATCGTTTGGCGCGAGGTTACTTACACGGCGTGACGGCGGTAAGGCTTCTGTCAGTCGTGACCAGCGTTACCGTTCTTATGCCATACTAGCCATCCAGGGCAACCATCATGCATACAGATAGTGACTTTCGCATCGCTCTCCTGCCAGGTGATGGCGTCGGTATCGAGATAATGGACGCTTGTCTGGATGTATTGAACACGTTGACAACGCGCATCGGGGGCTTTTGTTTGGCAACCGAACGGTTGCCGGGCGCTGCTGCATACTACCGGAATACCGGCGTTGCCTTGCCGGATGAGAGCTTCAAGGTCGCCGAAAAAGCTGACGCAATTCTGTTCGGCGCGATGGGACTGCCCGACGGTACCGAGGTCAACCCGCAGATAAATTTCAGGATGGGGTTCGAACTCTATGCCGGTGTGCGGCCGATCAAAGCCATGGCAAACAACCGGACGTATCCGCCCACGTGAGCTCGGCGGCACGGATGGTACCGCCGAGATCACGCAAACCGTAATCGATATCATTGACACCCAACCCGTGATCTAACTGGCACTGGCTTGCCGGCACCGACTCACCGGCCGGTTCAATGGCTCCGTGCGCGGACGTAGATTAAACTCGTCAATCCAAGCAATCATAGAACCAAGAGACGCGCAAAGATGAAGACATACAACATTGCCGTTATTCCGGGAGACGGGATTGGCAAAGAAGTCGTGCCCGAAGGTATTCGTGCTCTCGAGGCTGCCGGACGCCGTTACGATATCAGCTTTAAATGGGACTTCTTTCCCTGGAGCTGTGAGACCTACACAAAGACTGGTCACATGATGCCAGCAGATGGGATTGATCAGCTTCGAGAGTATGACGCGATTTATCTCGGTGCTGTGGGCTTTCCGGGTGTACCTGACCACGTGTCACTCTGGGGCTTGTTGATTCCGATCCGGCGAGAGATGAAGCAATATGTGAACCTTCGTCCGGTACGATTATTAAAGGGTATATCGTCACCCTTACGCGATCGTGGTCCCGACGACATCGATTTCTTTGTGGTGCGCGAGAATAATGAAGGCGAGTACTCGGAGATAGGCGGGCGTCTTTACCGCGGCACCGATGCGGAGATGGCGATCCAAGAAAGTATTTTTACACGCAGAGGCATTGATCGCATTATGCGCTATGCCTTTGAACTCGCGAAAATGCGAGAAGCGCAGCACCTTACGTCAGCCACCAAGTCCAATGGCATCATCCACACCATGCCGTACTGGGACGAGCGGTTCAGGGCAATCGCCAAAGAATATCCTGATGTGCGCACCGATCAGTATCACATCGACATCTTAACCGCACATTTTGTCCTGCACCCAGACTGGTTTGATGTCGTCGTCGGCAGCAATCTGCTGGGCGATATTCTGTCCGATCTAGGTCCGGCGGTGGCCGGTACTATCGGCATTGCACCATCCGCTAATATCAATCCCGAACGTGAGCTCCCGAGCATGTTCGAACCCGTACACGGCTCCGCACCGGATATCGCGGGGCGAGATGTCGCCAACCCAATTGGACAGGTCTGGTCGGGCGCGATGATGTTGGAACATCTTGGTCACCCGGATGCGTGCCGTGCTATTGAGGCTGCGATCGAAACCGTTTTGGAAGACGAGCGGTTGCACACCCCCGACCTGGGAGGCCGCGCGAAAACAGAGGAGCTTGGCAAAGCGATCGCGGAAGCGATCTAATAATAAGTATGGGATATGAGTCTAGAAGAACAACGATAGAAACGGTCGCGATCGAAACTAACTCTAAAACTCCCGCTCAGAGCTCGTCTGCGTTAGCCCACACCTTCGAGTTACCCCAAGCGGCACGGCCAGCCGGCGCGGGTGAGATGCGGATCACGAGCCGATGACGCTTCAGCTTACGCTTCTCGTATTGTTGGCCGCGTTCATGCACGCCGTGTGGAACACGCTCGTGAAGTCGAGCGACGACCGGCTGGTGGAGCTTGCAATGGTCAACGCGGTAGGCGGGCTCATCGCCGCCTGCGCCCTGCCTTGGGTTGGCATACCGGATCCTGCCAGTTGGTGGTACATCCTCGCCTCCATCATCATCCATACCGGGTATTACTTCTTCTTAATTCAGGCCTATAGGGTCGGTGACTTGAGCCATGTCTACCCGCTGGCCCGTGGTTTCTCACCCCTAGTGGTCGCAGCATGTGCGGGATTCATCGCCGGCGAGTGGCTGAACGCCGGGCAGGTCACCGGCGTGCTGCTGATCTCGGTAAGCATCGCAAGCCTGGCATGGAATGGGACGTGGCGCCAACGTGAGGGAATGCGACCGGTGCTTTTCGCCGGAGCCACCGGCCTCATGATTGCCGGCTACACGCTTGTTGATGGTACGGGAGTGCGATTGTCCGGAAACGCACTCGCCTATATCGCTTGGCTGTTCACACTGGACTGCCTGCCCTTGCTCGCGATCGCCGCGGTCCGGCGACGAGGTGTCATCGGACAGGCCTTCAAAACCCAGTGGCGGACCGGCGTTGTGGGAGGGATGCTGGCATTCGCCGCCTATGGCTTGGTTATCTGGGCACTTAGCCTAGGTGCAATGGCCCCGGTCGCCGCGCTTCGTGAAACCAGCGTCGTGATCGCCGCCGTGATCGGTACCGCGTTCTTGCACGAGCCGTTTGGCTGGCGACGCGTGCTGGCCGCGATCGGCGTGGCGGCGGGGGTCATCACGTTGCGCGTGGCTGTATGATCACGTCTTCTAATCACTCTTCTGTGATACATTGTATGTTCAACTCTAAAATAACCTGAATCAGAAAACGTAGGGGCGCAACTATGATTTCATCGGCAGAGAAACTACGGAAGCTGCTGGCAAAGCCGGGACTGCTCGTGATGCCCGGTTGTTATGACGCCATATCCGCCAAACTCATAGAGCGAGCCGGATTTGAACTGTTGTTTATGAGCGGGTTTGCCGTGTCAGGAGCGCGACTCGGTATGCCCGATACCGGGCTCATCTCGTACGGCGAGATGGTGGACCAAGGGCGCAACATCTGTCGCGCCGTGTCTATTCCAGTGATCGGTGACGGCGACACCGGTTTCGGTAATGCGCTCAACGTGAAACGCACGGTACAAGGCTATGCCGATGCGGGATTTGCGTGCATCATGATCGAAGACCAGATCGCACCGAAACGCTGCGGCCATACGCGCGGCAAGACGGTTGTTTCCTGCGATGAGGCGCTCATGCGCTTGCGGGCCGCCGTGGATGCCCGCGACGAAGGCGCTGACATTCTCATCATGGCGCGCACTGACGCACGTGCCACTGACGGGCTGGAAGAAGGGATAACGAGGACGCGTGCGTTCGCCGAGCTCGGTGCCGATATCACCTTTCTAGAGGCACCAACTTCAGAGCAAGAAATGGCTGAATACTGTCGTTCGGTGCCGGGCGCGAAGATGGCCAACTTGATCGAGGACGGAGACACACCACTATTATCACCAGACAAGTTGGAAGCTATCGGCTACAAGATTGCCGTCTACCCGCTGACTCTGCTGAACGCATCGATCCTTGCTATGCAAGAGACCTTGCGCAGCCTTAAGAACGGTCAAGAACCGGAGCGGCTGTTGCGCTTTGACGAACTTAAGAAGGCCGTGGGATTTCCCGATTACTACGCGGGCGAACAGCGGTATGCTGTGGAAAACTAGTCTGGCTATATGCCGTTCCATACTTCGTTTCGACTGAACCTCTGAGATCTAGAGTCGCAGGCCTCAGGGCGGCGAAGACAGTGCAGCAGTCCCCCGGCAAAACTGCCGTGCGAGCAGCGGCATGCCGCTCACTATGCCGTGCCATGCTTGGTTTCGATGTCGATACCGAGCGTCTTGAGAAAGGGTGTCGGCAGCACGCCGCCCGCGCAGATGATGACCGTATCGTTTGGGATCTTTTCGGACTGTCCGTCTTGCGCTATGACCACCTTTTTTTGTTCGATCGATTTTACGTTAGATCTCAACATTACGCGCAACCGACTTGCCGCCTCCATGTCTTGCACCTTCTTTCGATTTTTCTCCTTAGCCCGACTAAAGGCGTCACTCCGATAGGAAAGGGTTACGGTCGTGCCCGGCTCCTCGGCAATACTGGTTGCTGCTTCCAAGGCGGCGTCGCCACCGCCAATCACCAGCACATGTTGCTTGCGGTATTGTTCCGGATCGATAAGGCGGTAAACGACCTTGGGCAGTTCTTCCCCCGGAACACCGAGTTTGCGTGGCGTGCCGCGTCTACCGATGGCCAGCAGAATCGCTCTGGTTTCGTAGGTTCGGCGTGTGGTTTTGACGACAAAGCCGTCCCCGTTCTTGCTTATGTCTTCCATCCGCTCCTGGTAGTTGATCTTCACACCGGTTTTCTTCTCGACACCTTGCCAAAACTCTAAAAGCGCCTCCTTGCTAGTTTCCCGCATCTTTACCTTACCGATCAGCGGTAGCGTGGCTGGCTGCGTCATAACGATCTTGCCCCGAGGGTAATGGGCCACCGTGCCGCCCAAGGTTTCTTGTTCGATTGTTGCAAAACGTAGTTTGTGCTGTGACGCGGCGAGCGAAGCGGAAAAGCCAGCCGGGCCAGCGCCCACAATCACCACATCATAGCGGGACCCTTTGCCATTGAATTTCTTGATTGATTCTGTCGCCTGGCGCCCCTGTTCAATGGCGTTTCGGATTAGCCCCATACCGCCTAGCTCGCCAGCAATAAAGATGCCTGGAACATTGGTTTCAAAGGAAGGGCTAACGAAAGGAATATCGACCCCTCTTTTTTCCGTACCAAATACCAGCGTAATGGCATCGTGCGGACAGGCTGCCTTGCAGGCGCCATGGCCGATGCAATGGGTTGGATTAATCAACTGCGCCTTGCCGCCGATGAGTCCCAGGACATCGCCTTCCGGACACGCTGTCACACACGCGGCAGATCCCAAGCAGCGGTTCGCGTCGATCACAGGATGTAGCGACGGCGGCTCGGTAAGCCCGGATTCGGTGGCTGTCTGCAGTGTAGAAAGATTCCGCTTGTGCTTTTTCTTTTGGCGTCGCACGTAAACGAGATACACCGCGACCAGCGGCACGATATAGGCGGCGTGCGTCAGATAGTCAGGTGAAGGCGGCACGACGAATAACTGGGATTAAAGTTCCCCCCTGCCTGGTCCACTAGCGGTAATTCAGTATAAATCCTGAGGCGTCGCTGGTCGCTACTAGCTGTCGGTGATTTTGATCCATTAGTCAGCGTCTACTTCCCTTGTTCGAAACGTGCGGAGATCTACATAGGCACGCTTCCCTGAGTGAGGGGTTAATGAGCTAATTTCAGGCGGACGAAAATGGGGCTATATGAGGAAAGTTTTTTAAGATCTATGACCCTGCGTTCACACCGTCTGGACCGGCGGTGCCGATACAAGCAAACGACGCAACTGCTGTCAGCGTGCCGGCACCCAGGCCCGGGTCGAGTGACAAGCATCGCACGACTCATTCGTCGGGATGTGGTTAGCAGGCTTGCCGGTTGCCGCCACGCCATTGTGACAAGTGGCGCAAGTACCGGGGGGAACATTAGCGTGATCAAACGTCGCCGGGATCCAGGCGTTGGTCCGATGACAGGCATCACATGTTGCGCCGGTTGGGATGTGATTGGCCGGCTTACCGGTTGCGGCCACGCCGTTGTGGCAGCTGGCGCAGCTACCGGGAGCAGCGAGATTGTGGCTAAATGTAGCGGGTAACCAGGCCCGGAGCGAGTGACAAACATCGCACTGCGCATTCGTGACGATGTGATTGCTCGGCTTACCCTCAGCCATGAACGTGTTGTGACAGCTATTACACAGCTGCGGTGTGCCGCTCAGCCCGAGATTACTGTGGTCGAAACGCGCGAGACTCCATGTATTCGAGCGGTGACACCGATCACACTCGGCATTGGTCGGTATGTGATTGGCGGGTTTCAGCGTTAGCGCTATGCCTCGTCCCGGTGAATGGCAAACTCTGCATTGGGTGGGCGTACCCTTAAAGACGCCGCGAACGTGACACGTATCGCACGCCACACGCGAATGACCTCCCGTCAGTGGAAACCCTGTCGTCAGGTGATCAAAGTCTTCGGCCTGTCCTGACGCGCCCTGATTCACTTGCGCAACTTGTAATTTGATAGTTCTTACGTGGTCGGTAGCAAGGAGCTGCAGCAAAAGGGGGCGTCCTTTTTGCGCTACGAACGCGTCCGCGGCCAAACCTTGCGACGGAAACAACACGCATAACAGGGCTGCAAAGATCACGAGGCTAACAGAGCTTCTGCTGCGTTGATAGATCGCAAGACTTATGCGCGACACCTGCGCTCGGCGCGCACAAAAGGGCATCACCGTCGGACGCGCGGAGTCGTGAGCGCAAATACCCCGATAGTTAACGGCCATTTACGAACTTTGTGGCATCACCCCGAGGTTGAGCGTCGGCATCGATCCACGAATCGAGCACAATACCGTTATCGGGGTCACTCAGTCTCCGAATCAAGGTGGCACCGAGTGGTCCCGCCAGGTTCGGGTTCAGGGCGCCGTCGCGCTTGTTCTTCCCCTGCCCGGGACGCAACATGGGGTGATTGTTGGAGCTATTTGCGACACCGCTTTGCTCCACGATGCGATCGAGGTTGTAAACGACGTTACCGAGATTGAAATTATTTGCCGGCGCCCCATTCTTGCAGTACTGCCGATTGGCATTGCGGTCCAATGGATTCACGGGGCATCCATCTTGATCAAGCAGGAACAGCCCGGATCCCAGGCCGCTCACCATATGCACCCACAACGGTGAATCGAGTTGATTCCCAGGATTCTGGCCGATATGCCTTTGCAGCAGGTTGAAGTCTAGGTCAGCGAAATCGTTGTTAGCCATGGCCGCTCGGTAGTCACGGTACGCCTGCCTCCCGAAGTTCGCGAGACCGCCTTCCGTCAAGTGACACGCTACACAGTAGCGCGGTCCTTCGTTGCCCGATCTGACCCTGCCACGAATGGAATGCGGCATCATGACATTATGACTGAGGGCTGAAAACGCATTCCTGCCAGCGGTGTTTGGGTTGTTGCCGTTACCGTTGCGATCGGAAAACGCAAACACGCGCGATTCGTCTCCGTTTAGGTCTGTGTATCGGAAGAAGGTTGTCGTGTTCGGACTGATCGGGCTGATGTTGTTGTGCGCATCGATCCCCAGTTGGAACGGTACCGGTGTCTGGTAGACGAAGTCCGCGTTTGCCTGCTTAAAGACGATACGCTCACCCGTGATGTTGCTGAAAAAGAAATTATTAGGATTGTCGTCGTATTGGCCACCAAGGTGACAACCGATGCAACCGTTGGTCCAGGACGCATGGCACGCCGTACAGCTCATCTCGTCGGTATGACTGAAACCGTTACTGACCAGACTGGCATTGGTTTGCTGGGGTCCCATACCGGTGGCGAGATCCCCATCGGCGCGTCCCATCGCGTACGACGCCATTGCGTTGTAAACGGGATTGTTAGTAGACGGATGGAATACGCCTGAGTCGGAGACGGTATCTTTGCTTTGCGGAATGTAGTGGCGCTGCCCAGTCAGACGACTGACGAGATAGTATTCACCTCCGTTCCCCTTCGTCACGTGCCGTAATGCGTTCCCTTTGGCATCCACGGCGCACTGGCCCGCGGTACCGTCATAGGCAACGCAGGATTTCGTTTGTGCGTAGGCATCGATTCCGCCGTGGCAACTCTCACAGGTGATCGCTACCGCCTGCTCCTGGCGGCTTACGATCTCACCGCTACTGGCATCGCCATCGGTGCCTCCATGAAGATCGCGGCTGCTGTGACAATCGATACACCCGAGTCCGGCCTCGTAGTGCACATCGGGTGGCGTATCGTCACGACCATCGTCGTCGTAGTCTTCAAACAGGATGTACTGATCGGCGTTACGACCATTGAACGTCTGATTGTTTACCCTCGGATCGAACAGACGCCTATCGTTCGCCGTATTAACGAACCTTGCCGGGTTGGCCGGATACTGGAATCCGTTTGCGAGGTCAGCGTTTTGATCGAGGCGAATTCCCCAATACTGCATCACCGTTCGATTCGATCCCTGGTGGCAGCCGGCGCATGCGTAATCATTGATGCCGTGCACAAACTCCCCACTTGACAGCGTTTTCGCCACGCTCTGGATCAAATGGCGGCGAATGTGTGGCCGCTCCGGTGCAACAATCGCATCGGGATTGGCCGGTTCGTTCTTGTTGACCTTAAGATCGCCCGAGCGACTGCGCCCATCCAAACTGTATGGCATATGGCAAGCGGTGCACCCCGAGGAGCGGAAATCACCGTAGCGGTTGTTGGCCCCGGCGCTTCCGAGATGGCAATCTCCACAGGTAAAGGCCACCTGCTCATGGTAGAGATTGGCCAAGGCGGAGTTGGGTCTGACTGAATTATCCGCACGCAGATCATTTGGAAGATTAACCGAACTATAGAAAGGATTGCGAAACAAATCCGTTCCCCTTGTGTTTCCGAAAACGCTGAAGACGGGAAACTCGAGCAGCCTTCCCACTGCGCCCATTTTGCCTGCATTGAATTGGTAATTTGGATTTGCCACAGCACGAAAGCTTAAATCGGCTGCTGTGTCTTCATAGCGATCCCGATTCTCGGGGACGGCGTTGTCTATACCGAGTGCATAGATTGCACCTGAGAAGATGCCCGTCTCCGTTCCCAGGGGACTGCGTGCCGCCCACTCTGCGTGCTTGCTTGCCGGTGAACTGAGGGCGTTCGGCCCGTGACACTCACCACAGCTTCTGAATTCCACGACCACACGCAGATCGCCCGGGTTTATAAACTGCAGATAATCCAGAGCCGAATATGTTTTGCCGCCTACTTCATAGTCAGGAAGTTTGTCTATACCTGTCAGGGTCAAGCGATTGAAATAGGCCTCAGGATCAGCCGTCAGTTTAGCTTTGTTGCCTATCTCCGGCGGCGGCGGCACATGGGCAGCGCTCCTCTTCCCAGCTTGACCATCGCCACCATGGCAGGTTGTACACTTGAGGTTCGCTGCACCGGAGAACGGATGCGGGTTCTCCAAGCCACGCCCTGCATAGTCGTTCAACGACGACCCGTTATGACATGACATGCATGATTCCGCGGGTCCGGGCGGCTCCTCATCGAGGGGAGGATCGTCTATCTGGATGGGCGGATTGTCCGCCGATACAGTCCCAGCAAGGTTACCCGAGTCGCCACTACAGCTTGCGAGCAACAAGAAAAACGGGAGAAAGACCGCGAGCAATCGTATCCCGCTGATCTGCGACGTCGGGTACAGCACCCAACGTTGTATGCGGGCCGGAGTGTGAGGACACCGATAAAAGAACTGCATACCCAATCCCTTGGTGTAGACCCCCACACCTACGCTCAGCGTTTCCTGCTCAGCGTCTAACGGTCTTTTACATACATCGTTTGTCATTAGCAACGTCCAAACGATGTGCGCCCGTGGGTGGCCGACAGGCGGTAATGACCTGCAGCGGCAGCTAACGAATCATTGCAACAATTAAGTCAACATTCGATATCGGAAAACGACTGTCGGTAAACGGGCAATAAGGACCGATAAACGGTGTTATGTATTACGAGTATAACTGTCGGCGATTTTTATCCTTTAGTCCGAATCTATCTCCTTTTTTCTTGCAAACAGTGTAAACATTCGAGTTTATTGAATTAAGATCTGTATTGACCAACAACTAACACACCGTAGCGTCGCATATCTTCGATGATTATTTTACGAGGAGGAAGATGAATTTCACGTGGAAAAAGATTTTAAGGTCGCCCGTAATGCTGTTACTCATGGGTTTCCTTGTCGGGGCTATTGTTGTAGCCGCGCTTGCATTAACCAACGAGGCTTATACCAAAAACGAAGATCCGATTTTTCATGCGCTGAAAGGACAGTCGCACGCTCCCCTTGGTTCGCCTCAACCGGCAAGAGCTAACATGCTCGACTCACCGGCGACTCAATCACGCGCGGCTGCCGACATGCCGAAGGTCGCGAGTCTGAGTGAACTACTTCCTCGTCTAGAAGCCAAGGTGGCTGCCACTCCCAATGACGCAGAACTGCAGATTCTTCTGGCGCGGACGTACCTTGAGCTCGATCAGAGAACAAAGGTGGAAGCGCTTTTGAACAAAGCGCAATGGTCTCCACAAAATGAACATCTTCCATTTCTCCGCGCAAAAATGCTCATGCAGAGCGACATCACTTCCGATCTGCGAACGGCGATCTCTTTGTTCGAAGAAAGTACCTATCGACGCCCCGCAGCGGCTCACCTGGCACGCTTATACCAAGGACAGATCCTAGTGCGACTGGGTGAACGCACACAGGCGATAAAGGTGTGGCGAGATTTTCTTACCACACTGCCTGCAGATGACGAACGTCGGATGTTACTGGAAGACGAGTTGGAGAAAATCCAAGATAGGAGTAACTCTTCGTAGTTCATGATAAGTCAGCAACAAGCGGTGCTTAGTTCGACATACGCGGATAACTCGCCGTTCTCAGACAAAGCAGGCAGCATAGCAACATTCTTATGGATCACGCTGGCTGCCGCGTTAGTGGCGGCAGCGCTGTGGCTAGCTATCACCAAGCTCGATTACACCCCGGATTCGGACCTCGGCTACAACCTGGGATTCGTTGGCGGTGTGGCTATGCTGCTGACACTACTTTACCCCATAGCCAAACGTGTGCGTTTTATGCATACGTGGATGCAGATGAGACATTGGTTTCTCGCCCACATGGTTCTCGGCATTACCGGACCTATTTTGATTCTGTTCCATTCAAGACTTACGCTGGAATCCATTAACGGAATGCTTGCGCTCTACTCTATGTGTTTGGTGTTTCTGAGCGGCGTTATAGGTCGCTATCTGCACACCAAGATTCACTGCGGTCTAGAAGACAGGCGCGATGCTCTTCGGAAGCTCAAGCAGAAACTAGGAGTCAGTGTTGAAGACGTGCGCTCCAAATTCCGTTTCGCCCCAAAGATCAGCGAGTATCTCGAGCGATTTGAGAGTTCGGCGCTGGCTCCCCCGAAAGGCCTGGTACTGAATCTCTGGTATGTCGTGACGCTACCGTTTTGCTTTGAAGTCACTTACGCGCGCGCGTGTTGGCATCTGAGACAGGCGATCAAGAAACGAGCACAGAAAAGGGGATGGAACACGAAGAAGACGCGTCGACGTGCGGCCTATGGAAAAAGGATGATCCGAGCCTACTTGGAGGCAGTCCGATCGCTGGCACGAGTCGGCGCCTATGAGCGCCTTTTTTCCTTGTGGCACATCGTGCATATCCCTTTGCTTTTTTGGCTTGCCATAACGGGTGCAATCCATGTGCTTGCCGTACATATGTATTAGTCGGGTCGAAAGCGATGTCTATCGCGCACGTTACGAGGATCCTGTTTGGATTGTCCCTATTCGCGGCATTGCCCGGCTCGACATTGGCAGACTTGGGTCCACTGAATGCGCTGGTAATGCCGGGCAAGGTTAGTCGCGCGCATGCGAAATTTGAGAAGCAATGCAGTAACTGTCACGTACCGTTTCGAAAGTCGGCCCAAACCGAGCTCTGCCTGGATTGCCACGATCATGCGGATGTGGCGGAAGATGTCGCAACGCGGCGCGGATATCACGGGCGCATCGAAGAGCAACAGTGCAACACCTGCCACAAAGAGCACAAGGGGCGCAACATGAACATCGTCCCCCTTAACAAAAAGACCTTTGATCACGACTTGACCGACTATCCCCTGGTTGGCGCCCATGCAGATCCGAAGGTTAAATGTCAGGACTGCCACAACCCCGGTCGCAAGTATCGTGATACCCCGTCGAACTGTTATGCGTGCCACAAAAGCGATGATGCCCATAAAGGGAAGTTGGGAACAGCTTGCGAGAACTGCCATGTGGAGCGCCGCTGGCAGAAGATTCGTTTTGACCATAGTCAAACGGGCTTTCCTTTAAAAGGAAAGCATCGACTCGTGAAATGTAGTAGCTGCCATGTGAACGAGCGTTACAAAGGTACGCGCAATAGCTGTTATGCCTGCCACAGATCCGACGACAACAAGAAGGGGCACAGAGGCCGCTTTGGCAGGAAGTGCAATACCTGCCACAGCCCGGAGGGTTGGCGGATATCGCTTTTCAACCACAATCGGGATACCCGCTTCCGCTTGCGAGGCAAACACAGGAAGTTGAAATGCACCGCCTGTCACAAAGGTATTCTTTATAAAGAGAGTCTTGGCACGAGCTGTTTCAGTTGTCATGCAAAGGACGACGCACACAAAGGGCAAGAAGGCAAGAAATGTGAGCGATGCCACAACGAGCGATCTTGGAAGGGGAAGGTCTTCTTTGATCATGGATTGACCCGCTTTCCACTCTTGGGCAAACACGCACAACTCAAGTGCCGGGACTGTCATCGGGAACCAACATATAAGGATGCCAGCATCGAGTGCGTATCGTGTCACGACGAGGACGACGTGCATAAGCGTCGTCTAGGTGCGACTTGCGAACAGTGCCACAACGCTCGAGACTGGCGCGCGTGGGATTTTGATCACAACCAAAGAACAAGATTTCATCTCGACGGTGCGCACGCAGGCCTGGACTGTCACGGGTGCCATAAGAGACCCGTAGAGAAGAAAATCCGTCTGGCGACCGGCTGCGTCAGTTGCCATAGCGGCGATGACGCCCATCGCGGCGCCTACGGCCGCTTCTGTGAACAATGCCATACGACATCGTCATTCGGTGAAATGAAGAAAGTCGTTGGGACCATACAGTGAGTAGTGCTGTCCGGTGCAGACGGATAGCGCCGGTTGTACCCGGCAAAGCTCGGTCGTTCTGGGTGGGGGAGGAGTGATTATGAAATGCAGCGTCGCAAGAGCCGCCCGCTCATAGCTAGAACATCCGCATGTCACGCACCCGTTATATTGCTCTTCGTATTTCTTCCCGCCCCAGGGTTGGCAGCAAGAATGTTGGCAGCGCCAAAGGAGGATTCTCAACTATCAATCGTCACTAACGAACAAAGATCTACGATATCAACGGTTGCCCGCAAATTTGAACGAAGCGAAGCATCTGATCATTTGCAAACCGGCTTCCCGCTAACGGGAAACGAAACACGCGTGCGCTGCGAGGTCTACGGGGTATCGGCAAAGATCGATCACAGCACGATGATGCCCGATACCTGTGGTCGTTGTCACAACAGCGCCGTGGCCACAGGCAAACCTATTAATCACATCACAACCAGTGCCTCCTGTGATGCTTGTCACACGACGCGGGCCTGGCTACCGGCGACATTTGACCACAGCGTGGTCACCTCTGGGGGCTGTACGGCTTGCCATAACGGTATCACCGCCACGGGAAAGCCTGGCGATCACGTGGCAACGGCGGCGGCTTGCGACAACTGCCACCGTACTAGTGCATGGATGCCGGTCACATTTGACCACAGTAGGGTTGCCGCGGGCACCTGTTCCGGTTGCCATAACGGCACTAGCGCGCCGGGAAAGCCGACCGATCACATCCCAACCACGGCACCTTGTGATGTCTGCCACCGCGCGCGCGCCTGGCTGCCGGCGACATTTGACCACGGCGACGTCACGGCCAGCGCTTGCATAAACTGCCATAACAACGCGACTGCAACCGGCAAGCCAGACGACCACTTCGTAACCTCTCGCACATGTGACGACTGCCACATCACGACCGGCTGGCTACTCGTTGCCGGTTACCGCCACAGTTCCTCACTCTTTCCCGGCGGACACGTCAATGATGTGAGGTGCAAGGGTTGTCACACCGACAATACCGAGATTTTCACTTGGGAAGCCAGCGTCTACAAACCGGATTGTGCAGGTTGTCACGCTAACGACTACAGACCGAATAACCACATCAAGTCAAAAAACCTAGCAAGCATATTTTATACCCTCAACGAGCTTAGAGACTGCGCAGGCAGTTGTCATGAGTACACCGACAACACATTCGCGATCGTCCTGAAAACTCGCACGAGGAACCATCGGCCAAGCGGGACCCACTGGTAGTCGTCAATTTCACCAGAATGCTTATACCCATTTAAGGCTTAGAGGATGCTAAGAGGATATCCGGTTGTAATAGCGGTGAGCCTGCTGCTGCAGATGCTTTTCGCGTCATCGCGGGCGGCGGCTCAGGTTCTGGAAAATGTGGAGATAAGGGAACGAGATAGCGCTGCCGTGATTGACGCCAACTTTGCCGTTCCCGTTCAGTACGTAAAACACTTCCCTACTAGACCTACAAAGATATTACAGGTTTATGTACGGGTGCCTAGGTCCAGTGAAATGGATACGCCAGGCTTGTCCGAACGCCGATCCGTGAGGGCACCGCCCGGCAGCCGTGTACCGCTGCTTGACGTCATATACAAAGGCAACGGGGCCGAAGGACCCCACTTGGTCATGCGCTTCAGCGAAGCGGTTAGCTTCACTGTCAGCCAAGGTGAAGATAACCGTAGTGTGCATATTATCGTGCCGACTGCTGTCGTTGAGCCGGCTTCGCCGCCATCTCCAAAAGTCACGCAAACCGCGAGAACACCCGAGGCCCGCAAGGCCACAGATCCTCCAAAAAAAGAACGTGTGAAAGAAAAATCAGCTATTACAACAGCAAAACGCTATGCGGTCACACTCGCATTGTCGTTTGAGCCGGCTATCGATGTTGCGGACATAAGAAAGAACCTAACGGAGTTTCGTGATCAAACCGTCTATCAAATTACATCCACCCTCTTCGGTATCGACGTGTATTTTGTAAGACTCGGTTTTTTCGCCACGTCGGAAGAGGCAGATGCCGCCAAGGAGAAGGTTCGCGCCAAGTATCCTGTAGCATGGGTCACACTGGTTACCGAAGATGAACACGTGGCCGCGTTGCGAGGCAAGAAATACAAACCGGGACAACGCGACACAAGCTCCAAGCTTGCAGAAGTCCCGAAAGACATAGTGCCAGAATCCGCACAGGAGAAATTTGATACGGACTATCCTTATGTCATCAACCTCGAATCTTCATTGGAGTCGGACCTAACGCCACCCAAGGCGCTACCTGAAGATCTCGAAAAGTATCGTTTGTACACCACTTCCTTCAACAAAGTCGGAAAGACATGGCACCGGCTGCGTTTAGGTTTCTTTGCAACCGAGCGGGAGGCGCAACAAGTGCGACAGCGCGTTGAAACCCTATATCCACGTGCGTGGGTCGACCTCGCATCCCGTGAGGAAATAGCAAACTCGAAGCGCACTGCATTAGTCTTAGGAGACCCGAAGTTTTTGCTGCGCAAACCGAAAGGTCAGGTGGTTGCGGAACCGAAGGGTGACGCTGACGAGTTGATGGCACAAGGGCGTGATGCCCTGACCCGCGGTGACAATGTGCAGGCAATCCGCATCTTCACCAGGATACTAGCGCTTCCGAAAAACGAACATACGCAGGATGCACAGGAATATCTGGCATTGGCCAGGGAACGTAATGGTCAATCGGCGCTCGCAAAAGTGGAATACAAACTGTATCTCAAGCTTTATCCGGACGGAGAGGGTGCAGATCGTGTGCGCCAACGCCTGGCGAACCTGAGCAAACCCGAGAAAAGGGTGCAGCTCGTTGAGCTTAGAAAACCAAAGAAAGTCGAGGAGGTACACGAGTGGTCGATGTTCGGCAGCTTATCACAAGACTATTATCGCGGTGCGAGCACTATCGATATGGTGAGCACGAGCGGGAGCAGTGTGGATCAAAACAGGCTGTCTGAAATAGATCAATCTAATCTGGTTAGTTACTTAGACGTTACTGGTCGCTTTCGTAATACACGATACGATAATAGAGCCGTGTTTAGCGGAAGTCAGGCGCGCGATTTTCTTGATTCGGAAAATGACAACCGCGTGCGGTCCGCCTACATCGATATACTCAACAAACCGCGCGATTACTCTGCGCGGATAGGACGTCAGTCCGGAGGCACCAGGGGCATACTGAGCCGCTTTGACGGCGGGCTAGCCGGCTATAGCTTCCGTCCGAGATGGCGTTTCAACTTTGTTGCCGGACTTCCTGCCGATGATGTGGCACCAGAATCGGATCGAAGATTTTATGGAGTAAGTGTTGATATGGGTCCTTTTGCCAGTCGCTGGAACAGCACTGTTTATGTTATTGACCAGGAGGTGGACGGCTTAACTGACCGCCAGGCGGTCGGTGCCGAGTTGCGTTATTTTGAACCCAAGCGTTCGCTCTTCGCGCTACTGGATTATGACATTTATTTCGATGAAATGAATATTGCGATGGTTCAGGGAAGTTGGCAGCCTGGTCGATCGACAACCTTCAACCTGCTATTGGACTATAGGAAAACACCGCCGTTACAGACGACCAATGCACTCCTCGGTCAGAACGTCGAATCGATAGACCAATTAACAAGCGCCAATAGCGACAACACCCTGAAACAGATGGCGGAGGCATTAACCGCTACATCAGAAGTATTCACCATTGGCGCGGTCCACCCCTTAAACCAAAGATTCCAACTCGGTGGCGATATTACGGTAACGAGTATCTCTGACACGGAAGCGGTCGACGGCGTGTTAGCAGTCGAAGGGACCGGCGATGTAACTACCTACAATACTCAACTGATAGCAAAACAACTTATTTTTAACAATGACGTCGCTGTGTTCAATCTGAGCTACAGCGATAGTGATACTTTTAGCGCACGCTCGTTGTCCTTAATAGAGCGTTTTCCCTTCAAGAGAAACTGGCGGGTTGAGCTAAACCTCAATATATATGATCGGGATGACAATATAGGCAGCACGCTCGAGCGAATTACACCAACACTAAGGGTAGATTATCGCGGACGTAAGAACTTCACGTTTGACATAGAGATCGCACGAGAGCGGACAAAGGTCAGGGGCTCAGCTGATGATGAAGACATGACAAGAGACTTTATTAGATTGGGCTATCGGCGTGATTTCTAGGTCCGCTCGGGTCTGACAGTGGCAGCAGTGTGTATCCGGCGCTTCTTTACTGCGTCGACGCTACCTGTAGGGGTATTACGGTAATCCCTACAGGCCTTTGCAAGGGCGCCCCTCGGCGAAGAGCCACGGACAACGGGGGATTCGCGGGAATACGAGTGGGTCGTCTATTTACAGAGACGTTTTTTCAAGAAAATGATAGATGTGGCTGGATGACAATTACGACCAATGCAACTGAGATCACAGTTTTTTATCTACCCAACACAGCGAGCATATCTTCCACGTCAGTGAATTTTACCCTGGGGCGATCTGATTCCTGACCCTTAGCAGCCTCCGCCTCATCAATGACTAACCAGTCATCATAGCTGATGAATTGCGGCTGGCGCGCCGTCACTAGATCGCTGGCGGCTTCTGTTTCCGGGTGGTCAGGTGTGAGGTGTTTCGTCTGGTGTAAATCTTCTATCATACAAGTCACGGTTTCCTTTGCGTCGGTTTTGTTGGTGCCAATAACACCGGTGGGTCCCCGTTTTATCCATCCTACCGCGTATAAACCTACAAGTGGTTCACGGGAGTCGCTACTCACTATACGACCGTTCTCATTGTCGATGGCTCCCTTGCTTTCATTGAAGGGAATGTCCGGTAACGGGACACCCCTGTATCCCACAGATCGAAATACCAGCCCCACGGGTAAGGTTTCAAATCGGTCCGTCGCTTTAGCTCTCACTGAACCGTCTGCTCCCTTGACCGCTTCGTTCTTAACCATCTTGACGGCACTCACCCGCCCCGAATCATCTCCAACGATCTCCACAGGTGAAACCAGAAATCGAATGGTGAGTAGCTTGAATTTGCCTGTTGGTGCTCGATGGGCGAACGCCTGAATAGTCTCTACATTTTTAAGTTTGTCCTTATCTTGGCTTTGTTCCAGTTGCGCTTGACTGAGGCTATCCAGTTTCGCCTCCTCCTCGGGGACCGTGACGTCAGCATCGTTGAGGTCTCCCATGTCCTTGATTTCCGGGTTAGTAAAAGCAGCTTGCGCAGGACCTCGTCGACCCAGGATATAAACTCTCTTAACCTTGCTTTGCTTTAGCGCCTCTATTGCATGATCTGCCATATCGGTTCTGGCTAACTCTTCCGGAGTCTTGCACAGCATTCGCGCTACATCCACCGCCACGTTGCCCATACCAATGATGGCGACTTTTTCCTGGGAAAGATCAAATCGACAATTCACATAATCGGGATGACCGTTGTACCAGGCGACAAAATCGGTAGCTGAGTGGCTGCCTTCAAGACCTTCGCCTGGAATCCCCAGATTCTTGTCGATTGGCGCCCCGGTTGCAAACACGATCTGGTGGTAGTGGTTTTTAAAATCTTCAAGATGGATGTGTCTTCCATATTCGACATAACCGTAAAAACGGAAATTTGGGCTTCTTGCATTCTTGTCATACACTCGCATGACTGTTTTATCTTTCTGATGATCCGGCGCTACTCCCGCTCTTACCAATCCGAAAGGAGAAGGGAGACGCTCATACATGTCTATCTCTACGCACAGACCCTTCTGTTTAAACAAGTTACTGACCGCATAAAAGCCTGCAGGTCCGGAACCGATAATGGCGACTCGTAAAGGATTAGATTCGGTACCAACT
>JBHIDJ010000026.1:0-28753 GCA_046760105.1 Acidiferrobacterales bacterium
GCGACTTGTTCGGCATGGCCGACATACTGCCAAGTTCGGAAAAACACGGCCTCCTTCTCCTTCTCAAAGATCTCGCGGTCGTAATAATAGTGGGCGGGCAGCGTATAAGACTGCTCGGGGTCGGTGTGGAATCGATCTTTATCGGGACGAGAGCGGCCGGTAGGTGTGATTATGCTCATAGTATTCTCCGTTGGCGCAGCTTGATTCCTCAGATTCTAAACGCGCGGCTTCGGGGTATCCACCCAGGGTTTCATTCACGCTAGAGTACCGGCAGTGTTGTGTGCTAGTCACGCCCTATTCAGCGATCCGCGAGGGTTCTGGTCTAAGGCCACGTCATTTCCCCTGCTCGATGCCTAACCGGGGCTCACGAATCCAAGTGCCCTGGCACCCGGGACACTTACCTGGTTTTCGCAGCTTATGCTTTTGAAATTTAAACCCACATTTCCGGCATTCCGCTGGGGTGATCACGGCACGGTACTGGGTTCTCTTGAGGCTCCTTAGCATGTGCTTCAGGTCCTGCTCTATGTCGCGAGGCTGCTCCTCCAGCAGCTGCGCGATCTCCCTGACCGACATCGGGTTGCCAAGCAGTATTTTGATAAGGTCCTTCCGGAACACAGCCGACGTTACTTACATTTGCCCTTGTGCTGACCCAGTCCGTAATCATCGAAGGGTACGCGGCGGAAGTGCTTCTGCGAGGCAACATTGCAGAAGGTCGCCTGCACGTACCCAAACCGCTCGGCCCGAAGGGTGAGGTGGCCGAGGATTTTCGGACACGCCTGCCGGCCTTTGGCGATGAGACCTTGTTACCAGCGTTTGGTCGGACTTTGCGCCCCCCAGACGAGCCCCAGGACGCTTATCGCTGGAGAGTCGCCGTGTGTCCGTCCGACAATTTGTGTGTAAACCACTTAACTACATAGCCACGCGGTTCCTGCACACCGGTTACCAGATATCGCAATGTATATTCGTTATTGAGCGTTGCGTCTATCTGGCGTTCCGCGCGCTTCGTGCCGCAAAACAGCACTTCGTCTCGCGCTTTCAGCGCCTGTGAGGGATCTGGCATCACAACGTTCGCGTGATCACGCACCAGCACTAAGGGCACGCAAGCGAGGTGGTGTTCCCTGTCTAGCGGGTCCCGCATAATATCGCCAATGGTCACCGTGTGGCGTTGCTTCCGCAACATTGTCACCGCACGTGCGTTGGCAGCGGAAATCTTGGCGGTCCATAAATGCGGTGGCTGACCACCGAGTGTGGTCTTTATTTGGTTCGTGACATCGTCTAACAGCGTTTCATGATGTTCACGCACATAATCGAGGAACGTCTGTATCAACGGCGATATCAGCTCAAACAGCATGTTACGTGCGGTGATCAGGCTGGGTTGCATAATGAGATCGGCGTTCGCTGCCTGAAACGCCACTTCGTTCTCATGCTGGTTCTGGCGCACGATAATACAGACGTTGGGATTTAGCGAGCGAGCGCTGACCAAGGTCCCGAGGTTATCGGAGTCGCTATCTGTTGCTGCAATGACTCCTACCGCCTGCAGAAGGCCAGCCTGGCGTAAGGTCTCGGCATTGGCGTAACCCCACACCTTCTCTTCCTCAGGAATATCTTCCGCCCCCTCCATGTCCGGATCGATGACCATCGTTCGGACTCCATGAGCCTGTAACGCCTCGCGCAGACTCTGTCCCATCCTGCCGTAACCACACAGGATCCAAGTGCCCATAGGGGGACACAAAGGTTTGTCGAGCGAAAAGCCAGGGGCGCCAATTAACCAGTGCTTAAGTGTATGCAACAGCGGTGCATAAAGCGCAGTACCCAACCACTTGGCGAACGCGTCGAAGGGATCCATGATTTCCACCCCGCCTAAAGCCTCCACATACTCGCCACGCCTGCGTGTCGTCGCGAGGCAAACGACTCGCACCGACGGGTTGAGAAGACGGCCCATTACGGCGATCTTGAAGTTAGTATCTTCGTCATGTGTGAGCGCGACAACGGCTCGGCAGTTCGGTTGTTTCACGCCAGCATCGATCAAATGCTTGGGAACACTGGCATCGGCACAGAGCCCTGGCATCGTCTTCCGATAATCACGCAACGCCAACGCCTTTATACGCTCGCTATCATTGTCGATGATGACCGCCGTGTACCCAGAATCGTTCAGGCCTCGGGTCAACAAGCTGCCCGTGTCCCCAAAGCCACAGATAATGAAAAATGGTTCGGCAATCCGCTTCACGCTACGCGAGAAACCGTGTTCGGCAACGGCCTGCTGAAAATACGGATTCTGCACGACTCTGATAATCGAGCCGATGGCATAAATCCACGCAATCACGCTCATGTAAAGACAAACGATCGCCCACATACGCTGTGCATCGGTGAACGCGTGCGGGAGCTCGCCAAAACCTGTTGTGGTGGCCGTGTAGGTTAAGAAATAAAATGCGTGGAAAAAACTCATGTGTGTCGGATTGCCTTGCGCGTCCTGGCCGGGCATCGCGACCATACCCACGATTGCAACCGCGTACACCGCCACCAGTACAAGCAGGGGTCTACGCATAAAGCGCAGCACGATCGAAGTAACCCGACTGAGTTCAGACGTCGTCGCCATCTCAATCCTCCTAACGCCCGGACATCAGGCTGTCAGCGACCAGCATGACTACTGACACAATGTTTGCCAACAGTGCCCCCGCCGCCAGCGCAACGATACTCGCCATAATATCCGGTGTAAGCCCTGTTTCCGTTACATGCACGGCGACGGTCCAAACGCCCGCAGCGCTGATCAGTTGGAGATTGGCAACCAGGCTGGTTGCAAGTAAAAGCGCACCGATCTGAGAACGATCGCCGAGTTTAAGCCCCATTGCGAGAAGATTAACCAAAATCACGGCGTAGAACTCGTATATGTTGTGATGCTTGGGATTTTCGATCTCGCCGATAACGAACCCGAAGTTCAGTGTCAACGCCAATATAATAAAGAATCCGAAGATAACCTTTTCTACGTTCATCGCTCGTTCGTAACCATGTGGTTAATATGTCGTGCAGCGTAGTCCGATAATAGCCACGTTCCCGTACCGCTTCAGGTTAAGCGATCGCGCACAGTAGAACAATCCCCCCGCCGAGCTAAATGCACAACAAACTGCCCATCACGTAGCTCGACCGTGCTGCGGGTGCCGCGACAACAAAAGAACCACGTTATCTAGGGCAGACTGCATGGCCGAAACCAGTCTTTCACCGACAGTCTTTCTTGCCGTGTAAGTGACTTCATAGAGCTCCGCGCTGCGACTTGCCTCCAATAAGTAATCATCACTCGTCATCAAGTCATCAATCAGTTTAAGTTCCTGGGCACGTGTACCATACCAGTGTTCACCGGTTGCGACGTGTGCCATGTCTAGGTCGGGACGATTCTCGGAGACGAAGTTCTTGAAAAGCAGGTGCGTATCTTCGACTTCCTCCTTGAGTTTTGCTCGCTCCTTGTCGGTGTTCTTACCGAAGACGGTCACGGTCCGCTTGAATTCACCGGCTTTTATTTGTTCAAAGTCGATGCCGTGCTTATCAAGCAGCCGATGGAAATTCGGCAGTTGCGCCAATACACCGATAGAACCAACGACAGCGAACGGCGCCGCGATAATGCGATTAGCGGCGCAGGCCATCAGATAGCCGCCGCTTGCCGCTACCTTGTCGACGGCGACGGTCAGCGGGATCTTCTTCTGTCTGATGCGCAGGAGCTGCGAGGCCGCAAGACCATGTTCGTGCACCAGGCCACCGGCATTCTCAAGGCACACCAGAACCTCATCCTCTGGCGTTGCCAGGGTAAGTACTGTCGTAATCTCTTCTCGTAGTGAAGATACGGCGGTAGCCTTGATATCGCCCCGAAAATGTATGACGAAGGTTCGCGTTTTGGCGCGGGCCTGCCCAGCTTTTTTCTCCTTTACTTCTGCCTTCCTTCGTGCTTTTTCCAGCTTCGCTTCTTTCCTATATTCTTTTTTTGAAAGTACCCCGCGCTTCAGGGTCTGTGCCATAGTCTCATACTTCTGGTTCAGGCTCTTTACCTCTAGTCTCTCCATGGGTCGTGCTCTTCTAGATAAAGAAACAGCCAAAATGATGACGACCCCGACGGCAGCGACTATCGTTACCGCCTTTGCCAGAAAGAGTCCATATTGCATCAATATGTCTATCATGATTCGCTCCTCAATCTCGGGTTGGTTTAGGTGTCAACAGTAACTGGTGCTTAATCATGCCACGTGAAAATCACGCGGGGCCAGTGACTGCCCGTGTTTACCCCGCTGGGTCACGAACATCCCATAGAAGAGCCCGATTCGCGAACCTTGCGTTGGGCGCAAGATACGGTGAACATGCAAGCAAATTAAGACTCGCAAACAATGGTTCGGGAAGGAAAAAACAATGGCAGACAATGAGGTAGCACTGATTGTGGGTGTGGGGCCGGGGCTGGGTGCGGCGCTGTGTCGGCGCTTTGCCAAGGCCGGCATGAAGATCGCCATGAGCGCACGGCGAGAGGAACCCCTCAAAGCGCTCGCGGACGAGATGATCGGCGAAGCTGAAGTCATGCGCCCTTACGCAGCCGACAGCACCGATGAGGCCGCCGTGGCAGACTTGTTTGCAAGGGTGAAAACCGAACTCGGTGAACCGGGCCTCGTCGTCTACAACGCGGGGGCATTCCAGCGCACCAGTATATTGGAGGCAAGCGCCGCCGATTTTGAGCGCTGCTGGCGGGTGGGTTGCCTTGGCGGCTTTTTGGTCGGGCGTGAGGCGGCGAAAATCATGGCGAGCCGGGGTTCAGGCACGATCATATTTACGGGTGCCACCGCCTCACTGCGAGGTAGTGCCCAGTTCTTCAATCTGGCAGTGGGCAAGTTCGGTCTGCGCGCGCTGGCCCAGAGCATGGCGCGTGAACTCGGGTCCAAGGGCGTGCATGTGGCCCACGTCATCATCGACGGCCAGATTGCCGGGCCGTATTACGCCGACTTGGTCAAGCAGCGCGGCCCCGATGCGCTCTTAGATCCCGACGGCATTGCCGAGACTTACTATCAGCTGCACCGACAGCCGCGCAGTACGTGGTCACTCGAGGTCGATCTACGTCCGTGGGTTGAAAAGTTCTAACTACTTTGCGCTTGGCGCGGCTATGTCCTAACAGCGTCGAGCTGGAATTATTTACTCTTCAGTCGGCTCTAACTAAGTGCTCGGGGTCTTAGTGAGCGACGCACAAGCCATCATAGTTCCGGCCCCAACTCCTCGATTATTCGTGCAAGTTGCTCTGGGTGCTCTGAGGTCGTCAGATGTCCACCAGGCAGAACTCGGATATCAAGCCCGTAGTCGCCCAATCGTTCCTTGGCTTTCACAACCTGGTTCGGCTCGAACGGGTCGCCTTCGCTGCCCACGACGTGGAACGACACGAATTCGCGCGAACCAAGGAATATCCGGCGTAGATCCCACCGGTCGGCATTGGCCCTGTGCTCATCAACAAACCCGGCGGCCTTGTTCATGAATGCCACGCCATTGCGCCGACTGATAGCTTCGTACAATTCACTAAGTTCCTCGGAAGTCACGTTGTACTTCTTCGAGAATAACACTTTGACTAGCTGGTTGAACGCGAACCTTGAGCGCTGAGCCACCCAAGTGCCCATTTTGCCCATGGGCGTTTTCAGCAATGGCGTTGTAAACCAGGGGTGAGTATGAGCGTCGGCGAACAGGCCGCCGTTGATAAGCAAAACTCCCTCGATCTTGGTGGTAAGGTCGGAACCCCTATCCAGTCGCTCCTGCTGGCGGGTGAGGAGCTCAAGCGCGACCAAGGAAGAATAATCAAACGTAACGATAAAGCTAGACCTGATCCCCTCCGCTTGCCACAGCGACTCCACCAGATCGGCACGCTCCATTGTACTGTAGGGGTAATCGGCCGGTTTGTCAGAATCGCCCTGCCCAACATATTCCACGAAGAGCGTCGGCGCTAACCCCTCGCCGTTCAAATGTTGGTTGACCTTCGCCCATCCAAACGAGCCGTCAGGAAATCCGGGCAGGAACGTCGTCCAAACTGCCTCCTCATCCCGCGCACCGTCTCTGACTACTCGGTGAAACACATGGACAACGTCCGGTGAATCCGTCGTATCGCCCGGCCGGAGGATTCTCTTGGCGCGGCGATCATACGGGATTCTTTTTCCGAGCGCGAACCACTCTTGGGCAGTGACCTTGGGCTTCAACATCGTACTATCCTCCTTACTGGATTGGCTTGCGGTATAGGACGGCGGCCAGCCGGACTCGGCCGTCCGCAAAGTGCATCATCTTCTCCCAATCACTGCTTTTATATCAGCGAAACTGTCGACGGACCGCCGGTTCGCCTGACGCTTGCGTTAGCTCCTTTTAGCACCTTGGCGATCGCGACGAGATGGACAGTAATAAAAAAGGGGGCAATGAATGTTGGAACCAGTGACATCGGGAACGATACGACTTCTCTTGTCGTGGGCCCGTCGTTAATAACATGAAGCGGTCCAGGTAACGAGAGCTGCATGGTGACCAGCGCCACACCAAAGATTGCAAGCCCAACGATATTCCACACAAGAAAAGCTCTGTCCGAGAGTTGCTCTGCCTGCCAGGCAACATAGATGGCGCTCAAGCCGAAGATGAAATCGGGTATACCGGTGGGAACGATGAAGTGAGCCGGCAGCAGACCCGCAAACATTTTGTAGATCGTCCCAATAGCCAGCACTCTGGCTATATGAATCGCTGCAAGATGTCCCCGAGGCAAATGATCGATAAATAAATCAGCCAACCCTTTGACACTCGGGGAAACGATATAGGCGATCATTAACCCGGCGACCGGTAATATGGCGAAGATTACGATGGGCAAGAAAAACGCGTTTTTTTGGAAGTAAAAGTCCTGGACAGCTAACGCGGTTGACAGCGCTACCCAAAGAATCAGCGACAGCGACAACAGTAAGATTGTGGTACCGAACTTTTTACTGGAATCAACTTTCTTCGCGCTGATGAAAAACCAAAGAATCAGGCCGAAAGCGATGGCATGCGTCAATGGGGAAAATGTCATCTTTCCTTCTCCTAGTAAGTGTATATACACCTTTTATACAGCGATTTTGTCCGCCTATCCTGTCGCGGCGATTTTCTCAATAGAACGCAAGTCAGCCAAAATACGAGCGAAGCGCGTATCGCCGACATATCGAACCACACCGGCCTGCGCTTTTCTCCAAAAAGGCAATGCCTTTGTGAGCACCTTGTGACCTTTTGCGGTCAGATCGATCGCGCGGGTTCGTCGATCCGCTCCAGGCATACTTTTGACTAAGCCTTGCTCTTCCAACGGTTTCAGGTTCCGCGTCAACGTTGTCCGATCCATGACCAAAGCCTCGGCCAACTCCGATATGGTAGGCGCCCCGTACCACGCAATGACTACCAGTACCGAAAATTGTGTGATACGCAATCCACTGGCTTGCATGATGTCGTCAAAATGCTGTGTCACCACCCGCGAAGCCTTCCTGATGTTAAAGCAGGCGCAGTCCACGCACGGAACCAAAGTCTCTCTACTGATCCTGTCTGGCATATTAAGTGTATATACACCTTTCTATTCAGAACGTCAAGAGCCAGAATTTTGGCAATGGTTCACCAAAAAGCGTCGATCTGCGAAATCGGGTCATCAGGAGGGCCAGTAGGACGTTATTTCGGCGGAATTCCTCCATATTCCGGATTGGCATTAATTGTGCACAAGTCCTTGAAGGGATGAACAAAATCGGGAGTTAGGCCACGATGTGCAGTATTCCACTCAAGTTACACCCGTTAGCCCAAAGCGCGCTTACAGCTTGGGAAGCGGGTCGCCTGTCTGACTTCGACTTCCTACGCTATGTAACGCTGGTGAATTCGGATTACTACAACTTCGCCGTTTGTTTGATTGAACTAGCGAAGTAACGCGGGGAACTCACGCAAGTCTTGTTTCGTTTTGTCTCGCCGCTTCTGGAACGGCCGGACATACTACTCACTCCAGGGAAGAGACAATAAAACGAGCAGGAAACTGCATCACAATTCGAAATCAATCTGCCCACGAGCACGCCGCTCTAGGGGAAGCAAACTGTGATATATGAAGGCGTTCATTGGTGTGTCTATCCCGCTCTCCCAACCAAACCGGACGACCGCCCCGTTTAGATTGGAAAGCTCCGACGGTCGGCCTTCTGCAATATCCCGCTGCATTGAGGCAGTCCCGTGCTCGGGAAGACCATCTACAAACTGCATTGTTTTGCTGACAACGTTCGGTGCGAGAGCGACATTGCGTGACCTTGCTACGTCCGCAACCTCCTTCATCGTACCTTCCAGCATGCCGCTCGTCTCCGGCTGACGACGCAGTATACCGATCGGCGCACGCGTTACGGCGCCTACTCCACCCCATGATGCTATGAGAAGGAATTTTTGCCACATTGCGGCATGAATATCAGAAGGAATGCTGGGTTCAACGCCGACCGAGTCTTGAAAGACTTGGCGCAGGTGTCCGGCGCGTTCACTTGGTTTGTTGTCGAGCTCCCCAAACTGCACAAAAGGGTCTGCGCCAGCATGACAAATATGAGCCGGGCCAACAGTAAAGCTAATCAACCCACAAAGGCCGCCGAGTACATGCGCCGGACCCAGTATCGCAGCTAACTGGCCTGGTGCTTCGACCCCATTCTGCAACGGCACGACAAATGTCTCTGGGCCGACCATCGGACGCATAGCTTGCGCCGCTTCTGGGATCTGCCACGCCTTGACGCTTACAAGCACTACATCAACAACTCCGACCTCAGAGGGGTCATCAGTCGCCTCAACTGGCTTTACGATGAAGTCGCCCTTGATGCTATCTACCCTCAATCCCTTGTCTCGTAACACACGTAAATTCTCTCCACGGGCAATAAATGCAACATCTTCCCCCGTCTCGGCGAGCCGTCCGCCGAAATAGCTACCTACTGCACCTACACCGAAAATCGCGATCCGCATGACAGCCCTTTGATGAAGGAAATGAGGAGACTACTTGACCATTACACGTCTGGGTCGCGATGCACGGTTTCTGGGGAAAAGGCCGGAAAGCAAACAGCAATGTACTCAGCGCCATCCTGTTCGGGAGTACTGTACCGCACCCAGTCACCCGGCTTGCCGACCACGGCCTGACCGGCCCGGACCTCCAGAACCCCGCCCTCATACTCCACCCGGAGCATGCCACTGAGAACCACTGTAACCTCTTCGAACTCGGGCCTTTGACCTGGCTCTGTCCATCCAGCGGGAGACTTCATTCGGGCAACGCTGAGCTGTTCATGCGCTGAGTTAACGCGTCCGGCGTACTCCTCAATTATCTTTGGCTTGTTGCCAGCTGCTTTAATGATGGCCGGCTTGTCAATTAGCTGAGGCATGATTCGCAACTCTGCACCGGGTTGCCCCAAAAAACTAGTTACCCAGTTGGCGCATCAGATGATCGGCGGCTGAGGCCGCCCACTCACCCTCCGTGGGCGCATTTTCTAACCACCGCGTCAGTGTGCTTGGGGACGTAAAGTCACCGAGCCGCCCGAGAACGTAAGCCGCGTACCAACCCGCCCAATGTTCATCGCGACTTCCCTTAAGCGCCTCCTGCTCATAGTCGTGGTGGGCGGTGCCGGCCGCCGCAAGGGCCCTTTGGAGATCGTTTCGGGAAGGTTTTGTATCCATTGATTTAGTACCTTTTTGCAATCAGGCTGGACGCTCAAGCAGCGTGCGGGTCCCGAGCAACATATCCGCAACCTCACCATTATGGCACAACCGTATTAATGCCTAACAGGAAGTCGGCCAGTTGTCGTTTCCTAACCGGGGCCACCACCTCAGTCACGGGCAGAATGGCGCACTATCCGCCTACTTTAAGACGTATCTGTCCGACGTGACGCTTTGGGACTACGAGCGAACAAATTAACAAGCTCGTATACCACTGTCGCGGCGGCCAGCGAAGTGATCTCCGCGTGGTCGTAGGCCGGTGCGACTTCAACGACGTCGGCTGAGGCGATATGGAGACCTGCAAGTCCACGCAGAACGTTAACAAGCTCGCGCGTGGTCATACCGGCGATCTCGGGGGTTCCGGTCCCGGGCGCGTGCGCCGGGTCGAGGACATCGATGTCTATGGACAAATACAGCGGATGATCACCAACACGGCTGCGAATACGCTCGACGACACCTTGCACGCCCTCACTCTCGAACTCATCACAGTGAACCACCTTAAAACCGAGATCCGCGTCTCGCTTGAGGTCGTCCCGGCTGTACAACGGTCCGCGGATACCGATGTGCATCGACGCGTGGTCCAAGAACAAACTTTCTTCGGCGGCCCGGCGAAAGGGCGTTCCGTGGGTATACGGTGCACCAAAATAAGTGTCCCACGTGTCAAGATGGGCGTCGAAGTGCACGAGTGCGACCGGTCCCACATGGTGATTGATGGCCCGGAGCAGGGGGAGCGCAATCGTATGGTCGCCCCCAACACTGACGATGGCTCCCACCCGCTCGAGCAGTTCAGTAGCGGCAGTCTGGATCTGCTCGATAGCCTCGGAAATGTTGAACGGGTTGCATGTAACATCTCCCGCGTCTGCCACTTGCTGCTCAAGAAACGGTTCAGTGCCGTACGCAGGGTGGTACTGTGTCCTAAGGTGACGCGACGCTTGGCGGATGCCCTGCGGTCCAAAGCGCGCCCCCGGTCGGTAGCTTGTGCCCGCATCAAACGGTACGCCCAGGATCGCAACATCGCAATGCGACACATCACGAAGTTCGGGCAGCCTCGCGAAGGTTGACGGTCCCGCGAAACGCGGCACGACGGTTCCGCTTACAGGTGGTATGGGCTTTTCTTCGTCGCTTGGCATATTCAATTCCAGTCTTTTGTACGTGTCCCGGCGCGTAGTATTAGGTGATTAAGACTTCTTGATCAGCCCAACGATAAAAAGCAGGACAACAGCACCCACAACAGCGGTGATAAGCGATCCTATCAAACCACCAGCCGTGATTCCTAACAGACCAAACAGAAATCCACCTAGAACGGCGCCAACTACTCCGACAATGATGTTGCCGACAATGCCAAAGCCTCGTCCTTTCATGATGGTCCCGGCAATCCACCCGGCAACGGCGCCTATGATTAAAAAGATGAGCAAGCCTATGATACTCATCCTCTCTCCTCCTTTGGTTCAGGTTCACCCAAGCGCAGCCCGGGTATAGTGCTCCCCATTAGTGTAACGGGAGTCGGGACTGACGTGAGTTGCTGGTTTTCGATGAAGAGCGCTATAGCGTTTTGCTTCCTGTCACTGATCCACAACGGAGCCGTCGCGGTGCAGCCGGGTCTTAACAGGCCTGGGCCGAAAAGGGAAACGCGCTTCGGCGTCCTCCGCGAGCTCGGCGCCGATTCCGGGAACGTCGGGGATGACGATGAAGCCGTGCTCGACCGTGAGCGCGGTCTTCACTAGGCCAGCGGCCGCTGCCTCTCCACCCGTCGGGATATGCGCGGCACGTTCGGTACCCTCCACGAGCGGGTACTCCTGCAGCGCGAAGTTGGGAATGCATGCGGCGAGCTGCACGCACGCCGCGGTACTGACCGGGCTCAAGGGGTTGTGGGGCACGACCTGCACGTAGTGTGCCTCGGCCAGGGCGGCCACCTTCTTGCTGTGGGTGATCCCGCCGCACAGGCATACATCCGGGCGCACGTACTGCACGGCACCTCTCGCGAGCAGCATCTCGAACTCCTGGATTGTGTGCAGTCGTTCGCCGGTAGCTATTGGAATGCGGATCTTTGCGGCAATCTCTGCCATCGCATCCAGGTTGTCCGGCAGTGTGGGGTCCTCGATGAAAAAGGGCCGGTAGGTCTCGATCTCGCGGGCGAGCGCGATCGCTTGCGCAGGTGTTAGCCGGCGGTGGATCTCAATGCAGAGGTCGACCTCCGGTCCTACGGCTTCGCGGTATTGACGGACCCGGTCAACCGCCGCGTCGATCATGGTCGCGTGGGTCTCGTAGTAGGGCTTGTCGCGAGGTTCGTCCAGAAACGGCGACAGATGTCCAATCGCGGTGAAGCCGTTTGCCTTGGCATCGCTGCATGCTTGAAGCACCTCTTCTGTCGTTTCGCCGAAGACGTGGTAGTAGGCGCGTGCTTTGTCGCGGCACTTGCCGCCCAGAAGCTGGTACACCGGCACCCCGAAGTGCTTGCCCGCGATGTCCCAAAGCGCAATATCAACGGCGCTGAGCGCACCCATGATCGCCGCGCCCCGAAAGTGCGTCCAGCGATAGAGATACTGCCAATGGTGCTCGACGCGCAACGGGTCCTGGCCGATTAGATAACGCTTGAATGTATTGACGGCCTCGGCCGAGGCTTCGAGAAAGGCCCACGCACCCGACTCACCAAGCCCCTTTATGCCCGCGTCAGTCGTGATCTCGACGAAAAGGTATCGGTCAAGTAGCAAAGGTTTGACGTCGGTGATCTTCATGCCTTCATTTCTTTCGAACGCGGCTTGTCTTCGCATAAGTGGGATTTCGAACCACAAAATCGGAGAGGAACGCTACTTTACAAACAATTGCACGTCGCACTCCAGGCTGTCGTTATGTATCGTTATTTATTTCTTGTCAGTTTTTTTCTCGTAAACGTAGCATTACCGGAACGATTTGCCGCCCGCCGGAACGCTTGCTGCTGGCTTGGATCACGTGCGGTACCTACTGAGTCCGACGTTTCAACTTCTTCTGCCTTCTTTTGTCGCCACTACGTCTGGTCGGTACCCCTCCTATTATACTGGGTTGCTGATATCCCTTTGCATCTGCCTTAACATCAAAACCCTCTTTCTTAAAACCATTTGCAATTTTCTTCACCTCAGCGTCGTGTAGAGACTACGATTTTCTTGGACGTTTCGCCATAGCTTTCTCCTTGTGCGGGCCGTACGTAGGGAACTCTTCGCGGAGCACGCGACGTAGGGTTTCCTCTAGGGGTTCTCTCTTTGATGTCACGTACTCTCGCAGGGCGTTATTGATCAATGTTTGGTAGCTGCCACCACCGGCATCGTGGACTTGTTTCCGAAACCAATCAAGCACGTCGTCGTCAATGCGAATCGTGATTCGAGACTTGCCAGGGGGCGTCTTGATGACGGCCCCTCGTTTGCCCTTGCTAAAGTCGTATTGCTTTCTCATCGCTTCTCTTCGTACTGCTGCCGTTCATGGCGAGTCGCCTTGCGAGCCGATATCAGCCGAATGTGATCCTCACGCAACGTATAAACGACGACTAGTGCCGTTCCAACTTGTTCGGCCACCTTCTCGTCTCGCGCAGCTTTGAACGGTCGTGCAATCCAGGCCGTCCATGTTAGGGAAAACAGGTTGGAACGGCACTAGTAGGCGACCCAAGGCATCCATACCGAGAGTTACGTAGCGTTCCTCTTCTGAGCCTTCGTCAAGCACAGTGATCGCCAGATCATCACTCAGCACAGTGGCGGCGTCGGCGAAGTCGATCCCGTGCTTTTTAAAGTTCGAGGCTGCCTTCCGCCGGTCCCACTCCACTTCCACTAAACAAGTATATGTACGTTTGTACATATAATCAAGATTAGGAAATGACGCGGTCCGCTGCGCGTAAGCGGCCGCGAGCCAAATGGGAAATGGTTAGATCAGATGCTTGTTTGACCGCCCGGTTTCCGAGAAACGCCGTCCTCTGTGATCCAGGAGGTTATGAGATTCGGTGGCGTAGTGTCGAAATAGATGTTGTGAGCTTTGACGTGCGGCAGCTCTGGCGGATCGAACTCGGCGGGATCGTGTTGCTCCAGTACGATATCAGTCGAAACAAGATCTGAACATTTAAAGCTCTCAAAACAAACGTAGAACGGAATGCCTTGCTCGCGGGCAGCCAGGGCGAGTAAGTAGGTTCCGGCTTTATTGATGACAGAACCATCTGCCGCGATCGTATCTGCCCCCACTAAGGCCACGTCGGCTTGTGTGACAAAAAGGCCCATCTGCTGATCGCTGATGAAGTCGGTGGCAATGCCGAGTTTGGAGAGCTTCGCCGCCAATTGTCGTCCTTCTCCCGGTGGCTGTGATTCTGTAACGATAGCTTTCACACGAGGTGCAGCTTGTTCGAATACCGCGATTACCGTCGAGCTCAGACTATGGGTGATGATGGTTTTGTCAACTCCGATCAGATTGGCTGCGTTCAACGCGGCCTTTGACACCGCATCCGTCGAGATTCGGATCAGCTTTTCTGCACATGCGCTTGCTTCGTTGCGCAGCTTGTCAACGTTGTCAGTTGATAACCTTTCAACAGCGTCAATCCATTGCCCGACCAACTTGATGATAACGGCCATCGTCGGCCGCGTGTTTTGAAGCTGCTTAGCAAGCTCAACAAGCTTATTACGCAGCCCCTCGGCGCCATCAGCATCCAAAACACGGGCACGGCGTGCTAACCCGGCAAGGCATTGCCGCGCGAGCTCGCTCGCCCCATTCTCGCGATCGTCGCGGATCCGCTTTACGAGCTCGTCTGTTGTATTCCCGGATGTCACGTCGCCGCGTCATTAAGGCATCGTGCCAAGGTTTCCTTGAGGGCAGGTACAGTAGGATAGTCATCGATCTCTGCAGGAGTAATCCAGCGCAGCTCGAGATTCTCCCAGTCGAGACTGATGGCATCTGGTTGCTTAACGCTAAACAGGAATGGGTACACAAGCCAGCGGAGGTTGTGTTCTGAGTCGGCTATTTCAAGAGGCTCACCGCGCGTCACTAACTCGACGTCACTTTCATTAAGTCCAGTCTCTTCTCGAATTTCAATCAAGGCTTGTTCCAGCGGCTCGTGCTCCAAATAACCACTGATACCTGACCACCTACCCTGATAAGTTCCTACTCTCTGGCTTCGCCGGACAATGAGGATTTTCCCCTCGTGTTCTAGGAAGGCGGTCACGACCTCACGCGTTTCGGTTGCGGTGCCCTGGGTCATGGTCGAAGTCATAGGATTCAGGACTTAGGACTCAGGACTAAGTCCTCAGTCCTCGGCACTGATTCTTACAACCGTTCTTCCGGTAGCGGCGCCCTTGATCAAACGATCGAATACGGGGGACATTTCGTCGAGCGAAACGGTCCTGGCAACAATCTTATCGAGGTGCTGTGGGCGCATATCGCTCGCCAAACGCTTCCATACGCGATGTCTCACATCGACGGAACAATAAACCGAATTGATGCCGAGCAGGTTCACACCACGCAGGATGAACGGCATCACCGTTGTATTGAGCTCATGTCCCGCCGCCAAGCCGATGGAGGCGATATTCCCCATCGGTACCACCGTACGCGTGAAATACGCCAGTATCTCACCGCCCAGGTTGTCCACTGCACCACCCCAGAGCGCTTTTTCAAGCGGGCGTTTGCCCATGTCAAGATCCTGACGGGACCGCACTTCGCTCGCCCCGATCCCCTTCAGGTAAGCTTCTGCATCGGACTTGCCGCTTATGGCAACGACCTCGTAGCCAAGTCCTGCCAGTATGTCGATGGCCACGCTGCCGACGCCGCCGGTGGCACCATTGACGGCGATCGGACCTTTGTCAGGTTTTTGGTCGTTATGCTCCATCTGGTATACGGCCAGGCCTGCCGTGAACCCTGCCGTCCCCAATGCCATCGTATCAAATAAGTTCATACCCTCAGGCATGGGCACTACCCATGCGGCGGGGACGCGTACATATTCCGCGTAGCCCCCATCGTGCGTTTCGCTTAGCCCTTGACCTGTAACCAGAACTTCGTCGCCTTCGCGGAAACGTTCATCGGTCGAAGAGGCCACCACGCCAGAGACATCAATGCCACCAACTAGCGGAAACTTCCGTAGGATTTTCCCTTTGCCAGTGGCGGCGAGTGCATCTTTGTAGTTGATATCGGAATAAGCCGCTTTGATGAGCACTTCACCTTCGGAAAGGTCATCGAGACTGATCTCTTCTACACCTGCCTTGCCTTTGTCATCATGAATGCGAAATGCACGAAATTTATTCATTTGTAGTTAAACTCCGAGTTAGAAGTTTGAAGTTACAAGTAACAAGTATTTTACCCCGAGTAACAAATACGAAGTAGGAAGATAAAAAGATTAGTCGGCGAACCAGAGACGCGGATCGTGACTAATAACTCTATATTTCCAATCCACGTGCCGCATTTTAACCTGCTACTTCAGACTTCCTACTTCCCACTCGCTTTTGCCACTTTGCTTTGACTTTCACGATTGAGCTTGGCGTTGATGAATCGACCTACGTCGATGAGTTTGTCCAGATCCACACCCGTTTCAATGCCAAGACCCTGCAACATATAAAGCACATCTTCGGTTGCGACATTTCCCGTTGCCCCGTTCGCATAAGGGCAGCCACCGAGCCCGGAGACAGAGGCATCAACGACCGACACGCCAAGCTCCAGACACGCCAATATATTCGCAAGGGCCTGCCCGCGGGTATCGTGAAAATGAATAGCGAGGTGCTCCATCGGCACCTTGCGCGCGGCCGCGGCAAGCATTTCCTTCGCCTGCAAGGGTGTACCGACACCGATGGTATCGCCCAAAGAAATTTCATAACAGCCAAGCTCATGTAACTGCTGGACAAGCGTGGCGACGCGCTCACGGTCGACAGCCCCTTCATACGGGCACCCTAGAACACAAGAGATGTAGCCACGGACACGCACGTCGGCAGATTTGGCTTTGACGATTACCGGCTTAAATCGCTCAATCGATTCATCGATAGAGCAGTTCGTGTTCTTTTGCGAGAACGTTTCTGAGGCGGCGGTGAAGATCGCAATCTCCCTGACACCGGCAGCAAGTGCACGCTCCATACCCTTGGTGTTAGGTACGAGTACGGGATAGGCGACGTCAGGTCTGCGCGTGATGCGCGACATGACCTCTTCGGCGTCTGCCAGTTGTGGGACCCACTTCGGGCTCACAAAGCTTGTGGTCTCGATGACGGACAGACCGGTATCACCCAGCCGATTGATAAACTCGACCTTGGTCTCCGTGTCTATCGGCGTTGGTTCGTTTTGCAGGCCATCGCGAGGACCGACCTCGACCAGCTTGACGCGCTTCGGGTAGCCCTTCATGCCGTGATCCTTTTGAGAGGTGGCGTTACTTTATCCAGGTCGGTTTGCGTTTCTCGAAGAAGGCGGTCATACCTTCCTGCCCTTCCGGGGAGACACGCAGGCGCGCGATTAAGTCAACTGTGTCAGCATCTTCGCGGGCGTGTGCGAGTTTGCCAACGAGCTGCTTACACTCGGTCAGTGCTTGGGGCCCTCCCTTAAGCACCATACTAACCTGCGTTTCCACAGCTTGCGGCAGCTCCTCATCCTTGGCAACCTGATGAACCAATCCGATGCGCTTGGCCTCCTCGGCTCCTATGCGTTCCGCATTGAGGAAAAGTCGCCTCGCCTGCCGTCGGCCGATAGCGGCAATAACGTAAGGCGAAATGACCGACGGCACTAATCCAAGCCTCACTTCTGTTAGCGCAAACTCTGCGCGCTCACTGGCTACAACGATGTCGCAGCAGGCGATCAGTCCAACCGCACCGCCAAAGGCCGAACCGTTGACCCATGCAATAGTCGGCTTATTAAGGTTGTCCAACGTCTGCAGCAAGTCAGCTAGTCGCTGCGCATCCTGGCGGTTTGTCTCTTCATCATACTTCGCCATACTGCGCATCCATTCCAGATCCGCTCCGCTTGAAAAGGATTTGCCTGCACCCGTCAATATCACTACCCGGGTTGCACTGACGCGTTCGATCTCCTGCAACTTCGTCAGGAGCGCGTTTATCAACTGATCATCGAACGCGTTGTGTCGCTCGAGGCGGTTCAGCGTGAGCGTACAAACACCGCGATCGTCAATTTCAACGAGCAAGGAGTCAGTCATCACGAGTCTCTAAAGTTCTGTCCACTGTAAGCGCCCTACCATCAACGCAGAGGACGCAGAGGCGCGGAGATCGCAAAAAATTAAGAACAATAAGATTATCTCCTCTGCGTACTCGGCGCCTCCGCGAACTCCGCGTCTGTTACGTGCCCGAATGCGACACGACGTTACATCCTGAACACACCGAAATCTGTCTTCTCGATTGGCGCGTTCAAGGCTGCGGCGATACCCATCCCTAAAACATTGCGTGTGTCGACCGGATCGATTACCCCGTCGTCCCACAGGCGTGCCGTCGCGTAATAGGGATGGCCTTGCGATTCGTACTGCTCGCGCAGCTCGTTCTTGTATGCCTCCTCTTCTTCAGGACTCCATGTTCCCCCATGCGCTTCCAGACCGCCGCGCTTTACGATCGACAATACGGTTGCCGCGGACTCGCCGCCCATGACAGATATGCGCGCATTCGGCCACATCCAGAGCTGGCGTGGGCTGTAGGCGCGGCCACACATGGCGTAATTGCCGGCGCCGAACGAACCGCCGATGATTACCGTGAACTTCGGTACGTTCGCGCACGCTACAGCCGTAACCATCTTAGCGCCGTCCTTGGAGATACCTTCGTTTTCGAATTTCTTCCCCACCATAAAGCCAGCAATGTTCTGCAAAAACACGAGGGGTATTCCGCGTTGACTACAAAGCTGAATGAAGTGGGTCGCTTTCAGTGCCGATTCAGAAAAGAGGATACCGTTGTTGGCGACAATGCCGACGGGATAACCGAGGATGTGGCTGAAGCCGCACACCAGCGTCTTAGCATAGCGTGCCTTGAATTCATCGAAGTCCGAGCCATCGACAATGCGGGCGATGATTTCACGCACATCGTACTGATAGCGCGCGTCGCGCGGTATCACACCATAAATCTCTTGCGCCGGATACTTCGGCTCGGCGACGGGTTTTGTCACAATGCTAGACACTTTCTGATAGTTTAGATCGGCAATGATGTCTCGCACGATGTTAAGCGCATGGTCATCATCGTCTGCCAAGTGATCGGCGACACCAGATATGCGTGTATGAACGTCACCGCCACCAAGCTCCTCGACATCGACGATCTCGCCGGTCGCCGCTTTTACCAGCGGTGGACCGCCGAGAAATATCGTCCCTTGATTCTTGACGATGATCGCCTCATCGGCCATCGCCGGCACATAGGCGCCGCCGGCAGTACAGGAACCCAACACCGCGGCGATTTGCGGGATCCCTTTCGCCGAGAGGCTGGCCTGGTTGTAGAAGATGCGCCCGAAGTGGTCACGATCCGGAAACACCTCATCCTGCAAAGGAAGGAATGCACCGCCGGAATCGACGAGGTAGATACAAGGCAGTCGATTCTGCTCGGCGACCTCCTGCGCGCGCAAGTGTTTCTTGACGGTGACGGGATAGTAGGTACCGCCTTTAACGGTGGCATCGTTGGCGACGATGATCACTTCTTGCCCATGTATGCGGCCGATGCCGGTTACGATTCCCGCGCTCGGGACTTCGTCGCTGTACATCCCGTTGGCAGCCAGAGCTGAGAACTCCACGAACGGGCTGTCTTTATCCAAAAGGATCTTTATGCGGTCTCGCGCCAGCAGCTTTCCTCGCTTGAGGTGTTTGTCGCGCGCCTTGCGTGGCCCACCCGCAGCCACCCGCTCAAGCCTGGCTTTCAGATCATTAACCAGCGAGTGCATGTTCGCGGCGTTCTCGGTGAATTGGCGTGATGATGTTTCGATCTTTGATTTTACGACGGGCATACTCCTATCTCGCGTTCGAAAATCCGCCCGCGTGGGCACAGACAACGCCCGGCCCCCTTTGTACCAATGGAGTGCCAGCACGCACCCTACATGATATACGCGTTAATCGGGTAATTGCAGATCCTTCATGACCGCCACCAAGAAGCGTGTGGCCTCTCCTCCAGTGACGGCACGGTGATCGAAGGTCAGCGAGAGTGGCAGGATGCGATGCACGGCAGGGTTGCCGTCGACGGCGACGACTTCGTCACGAGCATGACCTGCTCCCAAGATCGCGACGGTAGGCGGTACGACAACGGGATCGGCATAGCGGCCCCCGATGGTTCCGAAGTTCGAAAGGGTGAAGGTGTAACCGCGCAGCTCTTCCGGCGGCACAGTGCGCGCTTTGACATCCGCCTTGAGCCTTTCAAGACCCTTACGCAGATCGGCTAGATCGCGATTGGCGACATCGTTCAACACCGGCACGAAAAGACCGTCTTCCGTATCAACCGCGATGCCAAGATCGATCTTCTCGATTACCCGACGCCCTATCGCATGGTCGTCAAACCAGGCATTGAGCGAGGGCTCTGCCTTGCAACCCGCGACAATGGCGCGGATTAAGCGCAGGGTCGCGTCTTCGCCTTTTTTCCATGCGTCGATATCAGCATCGTCCACAACGGTAACCGCAGCGACCTCTTCGTGCGCCTGCGTCATACTGCGGGCCATGGCCCGGCGTACACCCCGCAGGAGTTCCAGCGGCCCCATCTCTGCCAATATCTTTGCCGCCCGCTGCACATCGGCGGCGGTCACCGTGTCATCCGGGCCACTCGGTCTGACGATCGAGATATCGACGTTTAACCGCTTGGCAAGTGCCCGCACCGCGGGCACCGCCTTGACACCTTCGGCTCCCCCCGGTTTCTCCCTGACGACCTCTTTACCGACCTCCACCCGGCCGACGACCGTGCCTTTATCAGCGGGCTCGGCGGGCTGAGCCGCTTCACCTTCAAACTCTACGAGGGGATCGCCAACCTGGAGGATGTCGCCGGGATTACCGTTGAGTTTCTGAATGCGTCCGCTTTGTGGACTAGGAATGTCGACAATGGCTTTGGCGGTCTCCACCGAGACGAGAAGTTCGTCAGCTTTGACCTGGTCTCCTACAGATACGTGCCACTCTCGAATCTCGGCTTCCTGCAGACCCTCGCCGAGATCGGGGAGTTTAAAAATGCTCATTGCATCTCCATTACTTTCCTGACTGCCATGACAATCCGTTCCGTGTCCGGCATATACTGCTTCTCCAGCCTGGAGAGCGGCATTACCGTATCGTAGCCGGCCACTCTTTGTACCGGCGCCATCAGGTAAAGCAACCCGCGCTCGGCGAGCTGCGCTGCAATCTCGGCTCCAAACCCCGCTGTCTGCGGTGCCTCGTGCACAATCACGCAACGCCCCGTTTTCTCGACCGATTGAAGAATGGTGCCCATATCCAGTGGCTTGATGGTCGCAGGATCGATCACCTCGACACTAATACCTTCCGCCGCCAACTGCTCAGCAGCCATCATACTTTCATGCGTCATCGCACCCCAGGTCACCAAGGTGACATCGGTTCCCTCACGCAAGACAAAACACACGTCCAGCGGCAACGCCTCGCCATCATCCGGGATATCTTGTTTTACAAGGCGATATATGCGTTTGGGTTCCAGGAATATCACCGGATCGGGATCGCGAATCGCAGCAAGCAACAAACCGTAGGCGCGCGAGGGTGAAGAGGGAATGACAACCCTGAGGCCAGGGATGTGTGCGAACATGGCCTCTGTACTCTCGGAGTGATGCTCCGGCGCATGGATCCCGCCACCGAAAGGCGCCCGCAACACCATGGGGCACGTGAGTCTTGCTCGGGTGCGGTAACGCAGCCGCGCGGCATGATTTAGGATCTGGTCGATAGTCGGATAGATAAAGCCCATAAACTGGATCTCGGCCACAGGCCTCAAGCCCTGGGCCGCCATACCGATGGACATCCCCGCGATGAGGGTCTCCGCGAGCGGGGTGTCCATGACACGCTCCTTGCCGAAGCGCTCCTGTAACCCGACGGTCGCGCGAAACACGCCCCCATTGACACCTACGTCCTCACCGATCACCACGACGCTCTCGTCGGTCTGCATCTCATGGGCCAAGGCCAAGTTCACGGCTTCGACCAGCGTGACCTCAGTCATGGTCTGTCCCCCGCTTGGCTGCAAACTCACGCTGTCCAGCTAATGTGGCCGGTAACGTCTCGTATAGATAGTCGAACATCGCCTCAGGCGACTGCGGTGGCGTGGCGAGGTACTCTTGGACTGCTTTCTCGACTTCAGCTGCGTATTCATCGTTCAATGCTTCCTCATCTTTCTCCGACCAATGGCCATTGTGGACCAAGTAATCGTGGAGGCGCTTTACTGGGTCGTACTTCCCTTGTTCTTCAAGCTCTTCTTTACTTCGATAACGGCTGGCATCGTCAGCAGTCGTGTGATCGCCTATGCGGTAGCTTAAGGCCTCGATCAGGCTAGGGCCGTCGTCACTTCTGGCTTTTTCGAGTGCCAGTTCAGTGCAATGACGCACGGCGATGACATCGTTACCGTCGACCTGCTCACCTTCGATGCCTGCCGCGATTGCCTTTTGCGCCAGCGTCTCTGCGCGCGTCTGCGCATGGCGCGGTACGGAAATCGCCCACTGGTTGTTACAGACTACAAAAACAATGGGTAACTGCCACGCCCCCGCGATGTTGAGTGCTTCGTAGAAATCTCCTTTCGATGTCGCACCGTCGCCTAGCGTACAAACGGTAACGCGTCGTCCGCGTCGTAATTTCATCGCACAGGCCACGCCGACGGCGTGTGGGACGTGCGTGGCAATGGGCACGCAGACGGGGAAATCCTCGCGCGGCCCGGCGTAATCCATGCCGCGTTCATCGCCACCCCAGTAGAGCAACAGTTCCTTCATAGTGACTCCACGAAGGAACATGGCACCAGATTCCCGATAGGTCGGCAACAGAACATCCTCAGTGCGCATCGCGCTGCCAACACCCACGAAACTTGCTTCCTGTCCTAGCGAAGAGGCATACGTGCCGAGTTGACCCGTGCGCTGCAAAGCGACTGCCTTCTTGTCGAACAAGCGCGTCAGCACCATCGCGCGATAAAGCTTAATCAGGTTCGCTGGATCGCGCACGAATTCTGGCAGCGGACCTTTCACTTCGCCATTGTGATCCAGGAACTGGGTGTAATGGATCTCGAAACTCGCGACGCGCGTCGACACCGTACCCTCCATTACTCTGGCAGGCGCCCGCTTGCCAGCGGCCGATTTGTCAATGTGACTCATCTCGTTTCTTCCTGCTAGACGAGCGTTAGTTAAACAACGTGATACTGATTCTTATTAGCGTCCCGGTAGTACTCAGGCCTGTCTTACGCAGCCAACATGGCGTCTACCATGCTGTCCGCCACCCGATGAGGCGCTTCATTTGTTTTGGCTGACTGCTCGAATATACGCGTAAGCGTGTCATAGATATTCAGAATCTTTTCCCTCAGTATGGATTCATCATCAATAATGATTTGAATGATACCTCCGGCATTAACCACGTAGTCGGGGGCATAGAGTATGCCGCGTTTGTGCAGCACATCCCCGTGACGATTTTCTGCTAGCTGATTGTTAGCCCCACCAGCGACAACCTTCGTGTCCAAACGCGCCAGTGTATCGTCGTTGATTACCGCACCCAACGCGCACGGGGAAAAGACATCGCTCGGAACATCGTAGATGCGCTCTGGGTCTACCACTTTAGCACCAAACTCGTCGACACAGCGTTCAGTGGCATCCTTGTCAATATCACAGACCGTGAGCTTGCTACCGTACTCAAACAACTCCTGGGCAAGTGGATAACCGACGTGTCCGACGCCCTGAATGGCGACATGCACACCCTCAAGATCATCCCGATTAAGCTTGGATTTGACAGCCGCCTCGATCCCTCGGCGTACGCCAAGTGCGGTGTGTGGCGACGGGTCGCCGGTGCCGGCACGGCTCTCGGATGTGCAGGCGACGTGTTGCGTGCGCCGCGCAATGATGTCCATATCGGCGACACTGGTGCCGCTGTCTACCGCGGTGATATAGCGCCCCCCGAGCTCATCGACAAAGGCGCCATAGGCCTCGAAATACGCTTCGCGATCCTTGATTTCTGGCGGGCACATCAACACCGCCTTGCCGCCGCCGGAAGACAAACCCGAAATCGCCGCCTTGTAGGTCATGCCGCGGGCAAGGCGCATCGCATCCAACAGCGCCGCTTCCGTTGACGGGTAGGGCACGCACCGGCAGCCACCGAGTGCAGGACCTAGCTTCGTGTTGTGAATCGCAATAATCGCATGGAGGTCAGTCACGGAATCGATTTTTATGTGGATGTCGCCAAAACCCAGTGCATCAGCTTGCTTAAATACGTCCATATAGCTACCACCGGTCTCGCTTGGCGTTTGCAGTGATTTTCCGACTTGTGGGCTGGTCATAGCCATAAGAATACCCGAAAGACGACGCAAAATTCATCGTCGGGACGCGGTCCCCGATCTACACGATCCCCCCACCCTCTTAATAGCAGGTTATTTCGCCTGTCGCGGCTTTTGCTAGACTCTATTATAGCTTCTGTAGCTTCGACCGTTATGTGCACATAAGGTGTCCCCTGGGCGTCTGCTAGCTCAAGGCTGAGCGTGTCTACCGATAGCAAAAAACAACGCGACGAGCACGAAAACATCGAGCTCGACCTTCGTGGTCGACTGACCTACTCGAGTTATTTGCGCCTCGAACAATTGCTGAGCGCACAAAAGCCGCTCAGCGATCCCCCGCATCACGACGAGCTGCTCTTTATCATCCAACACCAGACATCTGAGTTGTGGATGAAGCTGGTACTACACGAACTCCATGCAGCTATCGCTCACATTAAATCCGATAACCTGAATCCCTGTTTCAAGATACTTGCCCGCATCAAGCTAATACAGCTTCAGCTATTCGACCAATGGGCGGTGCTGGCAACGCTTACCCCCAGTGAGTACGTGAAATTTCGTCATGTTTTAGGCCATGCCTCCGGTATTCAATCACCGCAGTACCGCGCCATCGAATATATCCTTGGAAATAAGGATCGAGCGATCTTGGAGGTGTTTCGATACGACCCCGCGATTTACCGGGAGCTTGAGCAAATACTACACAGTCCTAGCATCTATGATGAGTTTCTACGACATCTCCATCGACAAGGATATGCCGTGCCGGACGAATGTGTAGAACGGGACTGGTCGCTCCCCTACCAGCGCAATGAAAAGCTTATCCCCGTGTTCAAGCAAATCTACGAGTCGCCGCACGACCACTGGGACGCTTACGCCTTGTGTGAAAAGTTCGTCGATGTCGAGGAGCAGTTCCAACTGTGGCGCTTTCGGCACATGAAGACCGTAGAGCGGATTATTGGCTACAAGCGCGGTACCGGCGGCTCCTCTGGCGTCGCATTCTTACGACGCGCTTTGGATCAAACCTTCTTCCCCGAACTATACGACGTCCGCACAGAGATCGACGCAAATAGTGATTGACGTTCAAGAGGCGGTCCGCGCACTGGGCTCTGGTCCACTTTCCGAGGATTCGTTAGTTCGATTTATCTACCCGCTGTTTTCGCAGGTGTTGCAGCGTACCGGCAACGAGGTTTATCTTGCTAACCATTCACTAGGTCGTCCGCTCGACCAGACCGCACGGGACGTTCAACACGCGCTACAGCTCTGGTACGAAAAGATGGACGACGCGTGGGAAGACTGGCTCACCGAGCGCGACAGCTTTCGCCACCACGTGGCGCGTCTCATTAATGCCCCGAGCCCCGACTGCGTAGTACCCAAGACCAGCGCCGGTCAGGGCTTGCGAACAGTACTCAACTGCTACCACGACAAGATCAACGTTGTTACAACGCGCGACGAGTTCGATTCCGTAGATGTAATCCTCAAGGTCTATGCGCAGCAGGGGCGCATCAATCTAACGCGCATAGGGCCCGGTAAGGATGGTGAATATCGCGCCGCCGATATATTGGGCGCTGTCGATGAATCTACCGATCTGATAGTCGTGTCTATGGTCTTGTTCACTACCGGTCAATGGCTTACCGATTTACCCCAGTTGATTGCAGCCGCCCACGCGCGTGATGCCAGGGTGCTGGTAGACATTTATCACGCGGCAGGCGTCATCCCCCTTGACATTCAGCACACCGATGCCGACTTTGCCATTGGTGGGTGTTACAAGTACCTGCGCGGTGGTCCCGGTGCGTGCTGGCTATACCTGCATCCGCGCCACTTGGGCGGGGCACTACAGACGCTTGACACGGGCTGGTTTGCGCAGGCGGTACCATTCGCATTCGAGCGGCCGGCGTCGCCACAGTTTGCAGCGGGTGGCAATGCCTTCCTTGAATCTACACCAACGATACTGCCGTTTTACCAGGCGAGGGCGGGGTTGGAATTCGTGCTCGCCCTCGGCGTCGATCGTCTGCGGGAATACGCGCTGAAGCAACAGCTAAGGCTACGCGAACTCCTGAGCGAGAGGAATATCAAGGGGCTCGGCACCCCCGCCGAGTGTGGTGCGTTTGTCGCCATCCCGCACAACAAAGCCGCCGAGGTATCGCAAGAGCTGCTGGCTAAGGGGGTACGGACGGACGCGCGTGAAGGTCTCCTGCGAATGTGCCCTGACATACTCAATACAGGACAAGAACTGCTTTTGGCTGTCGATTGCTTGTCGGAAATCTCAAAAAAACAATAAGTTACCTAAGAGCCCGGCAGACCCGGTGAGGAACGCCCGAGCCCCGGCGTGGTCTATATTTTAGTTACGCAAGGACCTTTGACAGACAAGGGGGTTGCACCTATGTCCACTGCTACCGAAAACCCCATGGGCACGGACGGCTTTGAATTCATCGAGTACACAGCCCCAGACACACGTGTACTGGCAGAGCTTTTTCAGAAGATGGGCTTTACAGCCGTCGCCCATCACCGCTCCAAGGACGTAACGCTCTACCGCCAGGGGGATGTCAACTTCATCATCAACCACGAGCCTCACAGCTTCGCGCAGGCGTTCGCCAAGGTGCATGGTCCGTCCGTCTGTGCCCTTGCCATACGCGTCAAGGATGCAGCCTACGCATACGAGCGTGCCATCGAGCTTGGTGCAGAACCGTATGAAGGCCGCGTGGGGCCGATGGAGCTCAATATTCCGGCGATTCGGGGGATTGGCCACAGTCTGATTTATTTTGTTGACCGCTACGGCGATCGCTCAATTTACGACGTCGACTTCGTCCCGATTGAAGGCACTCTCGGGCGGCCAACAGGCGTAGAACTCACGTACATCGACCATCTTACGCATAACGTACACAAAGGCCGCATGGACTTATGGGCCGATTTCTATGAGCGGCTCTTCAACTTCCGTGAGATCCGTTTCTTCGATATCCAAGGCAAGGCGACCGGTCTCAAGTCGCGCGCCATGACCAGCCCATGCGGCAAGATTCGTATACCGATTAACGAACCATCGGATGATAAATCGCAAATCCAGGAATATCTCGAGGCCTATAGCGGAGAGGGCATTCAGCACATCGCACTGGCGACAGACGATATTTATCGAACCGTCGAAGCACTCCGCGAGAATCAGGTCACGTTCATGAATACTCCCGACACGTATTACGACGTCATCGGCGAGCGCATACCTGGGCACGGCGAGAACCTAGAACGCTTGAAACGTAACCGGATTCTGATCGATGGCGCACCGCAGAAGGACCTTGGCCTGCTGCTGCAAATTTTCACTGAGACCGTTATTGGTCCAATCTTCTTTGAGATCATCCAGCGCAAAGGCAACCAAGGCTTCGGTGAAGGTAACTTCCAGGCACTGTTTGAGGCGATCGAACGCGATCAGATCGCACGCGGGGTGATCTGACATGGCCAAGTCGCGTTGGATCTCACTACCGAGAATTGAAGGCGCCTCCTCCCGACAGGCCCACGCGGATTTGCCGCAGAATACGTACGAACGGGAGTTGGGCAAGGAGGGCTTTTATGGGCCCTCGACACAGATGTACCACCGTCATCCGCCGACAGGCTGGACGCAGGTGGACGGACCGCTTCGGCCCCACGCCTTTGACACAACTAAACTCAACCAGCTGACCGATACCCCGTGGGAGGCGACGCATCTACTAGGCAATGCCAGCCTGCAGATACGTCTCTGGCGGACGGACAAATCGATGAGTCACCTCGTGCGAAATGCTGATGGCGACGAGTTGCTGTTCGTGCACGAAGGAGCCGGGGATCTGTTCTGCGATTACGGACATCTTGAGTTTCGCGAAGGGGATTACATCATGCTGCCGCGTGGAACCCTGTGGCGCGTCGAGACCGAAGCGCGGTTGACAGTGCTACTCATCGAGGCGACCAACGACAGTTACCGGTTGCCGGATAAAGGCATCGTCGGCGACCACGCAGTGTTCGATCCGGCTGTACTGATTACACCTTCCATCGACGACGCATTCATCGCCCAGCAGACGGAGGAAAAATGGCGGTTGATCGTCAAGCGACGAGGGGCCTTGAGCACGGTAACGTACCCGTTCAACCCCCTCGATGCCATAGGCTGGCATGGAACGTTAGTGCCAGTACGTTTGAACTGGCGCGACATCCGGCCGTTGATGAGCCACCGTTACCATGTACCCCCCTCCGCGCATACCCTATTTCTGGTGAGCCGTTTTGTGGTTTGCACCTTCTGCCCGCGGCCATTGGAGAGCGATCCCGGCGCCTTGAAAGTGCCATTCTTTCACAACAACGACGACTACGATGAGGTGATCTTTTACCATCTTGGCGAGTTTTTCTCGCGTGACAACATTCATCCCGGCATGATGACACTGCACCCAAGCGGTATTACGCATGGTCCGCATCCGAAGGCCTTCGAGGCTGGCAAAAAAGCCGCGCGTAAAGAAACGAACGAGGTCGCGGTAATGATCGATACGCGCGATGCGCTCGAGGTCAGCGAGCTGCTGCGGGATGTGGAGTGGACGGGGTACGTCGATTCCTGGAAAGATCCCCAAGGATGAAGCTTGCGTCACTGAAATCCGGTGGAAGGGATGGCACCTTAATCGTTGTCGATCGCGAGTTGAGGCGTGCCTGCCAAGTCGCTGAGCACGCCCAGACTCTGCAGGCAG
>JBHIDJ010000027.1:0-28710 GCA_046760105.1 Acidiferrobacterales bacterium
TGAACACGGCTTTCTGCGATAGTTATGGGTCTGTTACAGTTGCCCGCGCCCGTAGCCAAAGTTTCAACGCAATGACGCTGAGGCCAACGCACAATCCATAGCATCCCGATCACGAACCGGCTATACTAAAAACCTGCAGCTTATAACTGTCGGTCATTTCGGAGGTTCCTCCTCAGGCTTTCCCGCAATCGGCTTCTTATAATCTGCACGCAGTCTTGTTTGATGGTTATTTGAGGACTTCTTTATGCCTACTGGAACTGTAAAGTGGTTCAATGAATCCAAAGGTTATGGCTTCATCTCACCGCAGGACGGCGGTAAGGACGTGTTCGTCCACCACTCTGGCATCAAGGGAGAAGGCTTTAAGTCCCTGGTCGAGGGACAGCGGGTGAGCTTTGATGTCGAACGTGGCCCCAAGGGTCTGCAGGCGATCAATGTTACTCCTGTGCGTTGACGCTGCAGCAACCGCTTCAAGCCAACCCTTAGAACGTCCTTGCTCTTAAAGGGACAAACAGAGCGGGGCGGCCTTTTCAACCTCCGAAAAGGATACTGACATGCAGATCGCCAAACACAAGGTAGTTACTATCGACTACAAGCTCACGGACGGGAGCGGTAACGTTATTGAAAGTTCTCAAGGCGGCGACGCGTTTTCTTATGTTCACGGTATGGGCGCCACCATTCCTGCTCTAGAGACCGCCATGGAAGGGAAATCGCCCGGCGATACGCTTACGGTCTCGTTGTCACCCGAGCAGGCTTACGGCGAGCGGAATGAATCACTTGTGCAGGTTGTCCCAAGAGAACGCTTTGAGACCGATAACGACCTTACGGTGGGCATGCGCTTTCAAACGTCCGCCGAAGAAGAACCGCGGGTCGTGACCGTGATGAAGATTGACCACGATGGTATCACAGTCGATGGTAACCACCCCTTGGCTGGCGCCACCCTCAATTTCGCCATCGCCATCGTCGAGGTGCGTGATGCCACAGACGATGAGATAAACCACGGCCACGTGCATGACCCCGAGACCCACGACCATTAAACACGGTTAGCGCGCGCTGTCGTAACACTTGGCACAGGGGCCTGAGCACCGTCGTTTACCTCCCTAGATCACGCGGGTGGTAGGCACCGATCTTAATTCCTGCCGACAGGGAATTTAGTCAAAAAATCAAATACTTACTGCGGAGCTGCATCGTTAGCGTGAACGCTGCCCATGGTGAATGCAGCCGCTTAGGCTGGCCGGGCCACGTTTTAATCAAGCGCTAGGATTTCGTACTCGGTCTTTGCTGAGGCCAGCAGAAAGCTCACCTTTCGACCTTTCTTTGCCAGCACCAGCTTGCTTACCAACCGGTATCGTCCCGGTGGCGCGTCTTGCGGTATGGGCAGTGGATCGGAAGCGATATAGTAACCGGAGTTCTGTAACTGATTAGTGAGACCCTGGGTATTGGTGACGATCAGAGTGCCATCGGCTGCGTAAAATTCGTTAATCTCTTTAAACACAAAATCAGGGTCATGCCTTCTTAGTAGGAACACCCGCTTTACGATCGATAACTCGCGACAAGGTTTGATTTCTGGTATCGCCGGCGCGATCTCATATAAGCGCGTCACGGCATACACGCCTTTTTCCGGTAGGGGTTGGTATTCTCCTGATGCTGCATTTGGTTGATCGGTAGAGTACTTGTAAGTTGTTTGGTAATGTCTGTCATGTGCTCGCCATTCATAAAGCTTGCACAAGAGTGAAGTCCGAGGGGGAGCGCTGTACGCGAGCAGGGCGAGCGTGACCAGTACTAAGAGAACGGCGATCGCTGAACGATAGTACGGGTTAGCTATAGTACTTATCACGGCTTGTTATTCGTTAGCTGATGGATTTCCCCATGCCTTTTTGAGCGACGTGTATCTGTCCTCGGGCGTCTGGGTACGCGACGCAACATCCTTGGCAGCCACATGTGTCTCAACATTGGGGTAATCGCCGGTCAAGAGCAGGGCGAGCGCGACACTACCTATCAGTAATACTCCGTCACGCACCAAGCTACCCGAGCGTTCGCGTTTGCGAGCCTCTCGATTGTCGCCAGATGGGGGCGCCGCCGCTGGTTGGAATTGCCGGCTTCTCACCTTGCGGTGGCGAAGTAGTGCTTTGCGAAATTCGGCAATTGTCTGGAAACGTCGATCCGGGTCTTTTGCGATCGCCTTCAGAATGAGTTTTTCCAGCTCCCTGGGTATTTCAGTTCGGAATTTCCTTGGTGGCGGCGGGTTTTCCTGAACGTGGGCGTGCATCAGCGCATAATGTGTCTTTCCTTCAAATGGCAGTCGACCCGTGACCGCCTCGAACAACGTGATCCCCAAGGTGTAGATGTCGGAACGATAATCTATTTGCCGGCCTTTGATTTGCTCTGGTGACATGTACAGGAACGTGCCCATGGTGCCACTCTTTGTCGGGTCCTGTTCGTCTATGAGCCTGGCGACGCCAAAATCCACAAGCTTTAGGCGACCGTCAACCGTGATGAAGATATTCGCCGGTTTCAAGTCTTGATGGACGATGCCCATGTGATGGATGTGTTCTACCCCGACGGAGGCTTGCGCGAACACGTCCACCGCCTCCTTGACAGAAAGTGTTCCCTGCCGGCGTAAGCGTTGTTCAAGGGTTTCACCCTCGAGGTACTCCATCGCCAGCACCCATCCGACACTTTTTTCAATCAACGCGTGCAGCTTAACGACATAGGGGCTATCCAGGCGCGCCTGCACCCGCGCCTCGTTTGCGAACCGGCGTACAAAACCTTCGTTTTCACAGAAGTGGGGCGGCAAGATCTTTAGCGCTACCGTGCGGTCGAGCAAGCTGTCGTGGGCCTTATACACGACCCCCATACCGCCTGCGCCGAGTTTTCGCTCGATGACGTAGTTATCCAGTTGCGTGCCCGGTGCAAGTACCTCGTTTGCAGCGGCCGCGGCCACATCGGAAGACCGCGCCGGTTCCGGATTGCGGGCGGAACGATCGCCAAGGATCAGTGTGCTTTCCAGTTGTGCGGCCTTCTTTGTCGCCACGATGCGAAGCTCCCGCTAAAGATACGCTGCATCTTGGGTTAAGCCCTCGCCGTGACTGAGCGGGGCCGACAAGACGCTGAAATATATGGTTTATTTCTCTTGCACATTCTGTGCCGGGATCGACCGGCAACAGTCGAGGGGCCGCGAGAGGCTATATCAACGCCACCCGGTGTGAGCCCCTGGGGGGCCTTGGGGCAGGCGGAAATCTGCTGGAAAATACGCCATAATCAACGCTTTCTTACAGCCGAGTCTGCTTTGCCATGCCGATTAGCCCAATAACAGAGATTATCCAGGAGCTTCGTGTGGGCCGCATGGTCATCGTGATGGACGATGAGGATCGTGAGAACGAAGGCGACCTGCTGATCGCAGCCGAGCATGTGCGCCCGGAAGACGTCAACTTCATGGCGCGCTATGGGCGCGGGCTCGTTTGTCTAACATTGACCCAGGCGCGCTGCCAACAGCTGCAACTGCCGCTAATGGTCAGCGATACGCACGCGCGACACGCCACAAGCTTTACGATTTCTATCGAGGCCGCCAAGGGCGTTACCACCGGCATCTCCGCTGCTGACCGGGCGAAGACCATACACGCGGCCATTAGAAAAGACGCTAAACCCATCGACATTGTCATGCCGGGGCATATCTTTCCCATCATGGCGCAACGCGGCGGGGTGTTGGCACGGGCAGGCCACACGGAAGCGGGTGTGGATCTTGCCCGTCTGGCTGGACTTCAGCCGGCGAGTGTGCTGTGCGAGGTGATGAACGAGGACGGCACAATGGCGAGATTGCCCCAGTTGGAGACGTTTGCGGACGAGCACGACTTGAGAATCGGCACCATCGCCGACCTCATCCACTATCGCATGGAGCATGAATCCACGATCCAACGCTTGTCCGAATCGACCGTACCGACGGAATTCGGCGAGTTTCGTATGGTCGCCTATCACGACATGATCAGTGAGAACATGCATCTGGCCTTGGTCAAAGGCGATATATCGCGCGATACGGCCACCCTGGTCAGGGTACACGTTCAGGAGAACTTGTTTGATCTGTTCACCGATGTGCATCGTACGGGGCATTGGACGTTGCACGCGGCGTTACGGCGTGTGGCCACTGAAGGTAGCGGAATCGTCGTAATCCTGTATCACCCTGAATCGTCCGAGAGCCTGTTAAAGCGCATGCAGACCTTTGATGTCTCCCGTGGGATTGTGGCATTACCCGTCAGCAAACGTCACCAGGAGGAATTGCGCACGTATGGGCTCGGCAGCCAAATTCTCGCCGACCTCGGGGTCGGTAAGATGCGCGTGTTGGGACATGCGATGAAGGTACCCGCGATGTCGGGTTTCGGCCTGGAGATCGTGGAGTACATTGAGAACGCCCGTCGCTCGTATAACGAGGATCACTCAAAGCAGATATCGGGATGAATGGCATCAAGAGCATCCACGGCGACTTATTGGCCCGCGGTGCACGTTTCGGGGCCGTTCTCAGTCGTTTCAACAGTTTCATTGGTGAGCGCTTGTTGGAAGGTGCGGTCGACACCTTGACGCGCCATGGTGTCGAGTTATCGAACATCGAAGTGGTCCGGGTTCCGGGGGCCTACGAGATGCCGCTTGCCGCAAAGACAATGGCCGCGAGCGAAAGATATGATGCACTGATAGCGCTTGGTGTCGTTATTCGTGGTGAGACGCCGCACTTCGAATACGTTGCCGGGGAATGCTGCAAAGGGCTATCCCAGGTAAGTATGCAGTACGATATCCCCATGGGCTTTGGCGTGTTGACGGTTGATACGATCGAGCAAGCCATTGAGCGCGCAGGAACGAAAGCAGGCAACAAGGGTGTCGATGCGGCGCTCGCAGTGATCGAGATGGTCAATCTGGTGAGACAGCTCCGCGAGTAGGTGAGGGGAGAAAGCCGTGCGCAAAGGAGCACGCCACAAGGCACGTCAAGCGGCGGTACAAGCACTCTACCAGTGGCAATTGACACAGCAGCCGCCAAACGAGATTGAGGATCATTTTAACCTGGATCACGAGTTGGACGATGTTGATCTGGAGTACTTTCATCACCTTGTTTCTGAGATTCCGCTGCACAAACACGAGCTCGATGATCACCTTATCCCGCATCTGGATCGGGAGGTGGAAGACATTGATCCGGTAGAGCGTGCCATTCTGCGCATCGGCGCTTACGAGTTTGAATTCCATCCTGAGATTCCCTATAAGGTGGTTCTCGACGAGGCCGTCGAGCTCGCAAAGACTTTTGGGGCCGAGCACGGTCACAAGTATGTCAACGCCGTGCTAGACAAGGTGGCATCGAAACTGCGGGCAGCAGAAGTTCAGGCCAGCCGGACAGCCTCGTCGCCTGCACTTTGAACGAGTTCGATCTGATCCGCACCTATTTCGCGAGGCAGGGCCTCACCCGTAACGATGTTGTCGTTTCTATCGGCGACGATGCCGCGGTGATAGACATACCTGCAGGCATGCAACAAGTGGTGACCACCGACGCGCTGATTGCTGGTACCCATTTTTTGGCGGATGCGGAACCAGCTTCCGTGGGTCACAAAGCCTTGGCCGTCAACTTTAGTGATCTCGCCGCCATGGGTGCGACACCAACGTGGTTCACGTTGAATCTAACCCTGCCAGCGGTAGATGACGTGTGGCTCAAAGCCTTTTGTGAGGGCGTATTTACGCTTGCCAATGAATACCAAGCTCAGCTCGTAGGCGGGGATACTGTGCGCGGGCCACTGGCGGTCTGCATTCAAGCCTATGGTTTAGTGCCCGCGGGCAAAGCGTTGCTACGCACCGGGGCGAAATCAAGTGATCGCATTTACGTTACCGGTGTTCTCGGTGACGCTGCTCTGGGGCTGTTGCAACAGCGTGGTCGTCTCAGCATGTCCCAAAAAGAACGTGCTTGTGCGCTTGAGCGGCTCAACTATCCGGCGCCACGTGTAGCGCAGGGCATTGTCCTGCGCGACTTGGCCTCGAGTTGTATTGATATTTCCGACGGCCTATTGGCCGATCTCGAGCATATTCTCCAGGCAAGCGGTGTCGGTGCACGTGTTTTCATCGACCAAGTACCATTGTCTGCGGTGTATCGAGCGCATTTTGACGAGGTTGGCGGATGGGAACTTGCGATCACAAACGGGGATGATTACGAGCTCTGTTTCACAGCGTCATCGGACAAGCAGGTCGAATTAGAAAGTCTAGCCGCCTTTGACAAGTGCGGACTCACGTGCATCGGCGACATTGAGCCCGAACCTGGCCTTCGTATTGTGGACTCGACCGGAAAGCCATACGAGCCTAAACGCTATGGGTATGATCACTTTGCTAACCCCTCTTCCGAACCCCCTCCCACCCGCGGGAGCGGGTAACCACCACCGCGTTCGCTGACCATTCCGTCTCGCGGCGAATCTTTTTAGGAATCTCCGTTCTGACGCACTCACCCCTTTGCAAAATGGCAGTAGCTCCCGGTACGGTACGCACGTCGCTATGCTCTCATTAACCCACGGGGATCTGCTTGGGTACACATAGGCTGCCGGCCAAAATCTGGACGAATCCGATCCACGTGGTTGCTCTGGGGTTCGGCGTGGGCGCCTTGCCCTATGCCCCGGGCACTGCGGGGACGCTTGTCGCCATCCCCCTCTATTTGCTGCTCGCTAGCCTCTCGCCTGCTTGGTATGCGGGGACTGTTTTGCTGTTTTCCGCGATTGGTGTTTGGATATGCGATCAGACTGAAGCGCGGCTCGGCATGCACGATCATCCGGGCATCGTGTGGGACGAGATCGTGGGCTATCTTGTCGCCATGTTCATGGCGCCACCGCATTGGGTATGGGTAGTCGTCGGGTTTGCTCTGTTTCGACTATTCGACATCTGGAAACCTTTCCCAATCAGGACCGTGGAACGCCGTATCCACGGTGGCTTCGGTACCATGCTCGATGATGCATTGGCCGGTGTTTATGCGTGGGTAGTGTTGCAGATGATTGCATTCATCTCCGCGTGAGATGAATCACGCATCAGTCGTCCCCGGTACGTGTCGGTAAATCCTAAGCCCCGCGAACCATTCTGCAAGCGCATGCGTGTCGTGAGGTAGCGATTCGTGTTTGCCGATGACCAAGGCACCGTGCGGACGTAGCCGGGCTAGCAGTTTTGCCAACAGCCCTTTTTGCAAGGCGTGATCAAAATAGGTAAACGCCAGGTTGCGACACAAGATGAGATCGAACCTACTAGCTGGCATCGTGGTACGCACATCCTGTTCAATGAGCGCAATACCTTCACGATATTCCGGGCGTAGACAATACGTTTGCGCCCTAATCTCGAAGGCCTCGGACAGCCAATGGGATGGCAGGTGCTTGACACTGCTCCAGTCATAACAGGCAGTCTTGGCCCGTGCGAGTAGCGTGGCATCTGCGTCAGACGCCACAATCCGGAGGTTTGTATCAGACAATGGCGGCTGCGCCTGCAGCTTCACACCAATGGCCAGTGTATAGGGTTCCTCGCCGGAGGCGCAACCGATGCTCCACACATCCACGTGGGTGCGTGCACTCGCGTGCGCCGCTTGAGCGAGCCGGTGCAGGACTACACTATGGAGCTGGTTGAACACCTCGTGGTCACGATAGAAACACGAGATGGTGATGCGGCAAAGACTATCGAGTACGGGCCATTCTGCCGGCGTCTCTTCGAGATAGGAACGATAGTGGGAAGGCCCGCGCAAGCCGAGGGCGTGGATACGACGGCTTAGCCGCTTACAGATTTGTCCGCGGACTTTGCGGAAACCAGGCCAGCGCATACGCAACTGCGGCAAGGCCCACTGCAAAAAACAAACGCACTCTGCGTCTGTCATCAACCGTTTCGGTCGCCGGTGCGCAGCGACACCCTAGTTTTGAATTTGCAATGTTAGCATCGGGTGTAGTGTGAATCCGACCCGCGTACCGAGCTTAGGATCGCTCCTATACCGATAGGAATCTAGACAACTGAACAAGAGAGTATCGGCTTGGACGAGGATCGCCCGAGCAGACATGATTATTGTTTGCTGTCCCGGTACAGGGACGGCAGGGTGCTCAGCGCCGCTACTGCGGCACCACAATCAACCGCAGTTTATACAGTGCCTGTTGCGCGCGCTCAAACCCCTGGGCGGCGGCGAGATACCACCACTTGACCGCCTCAGTGATGTTTTGATCGACGCCATCACCGCGCACGTACATCAGGCCCAGCGCATACTGCGCAGCCGCATCGCCGTGCACCGCCGCCTGGTGCCACCACTTGGCGGCCTGGGACATATCCTTGCTGACCCCATCGCCCTGGGCGTAAAGGAGTCCGAGGTTAAACTGGGCATCGGTGCTGCCCTGAAGCGCCGCTTTGCGGTACCATCCCGCCGCTGCGAGCGCATCGGCGACGACGCCGGTGCCCTGGGAGTAGGCCACGCCCAGGTTGTACTGCGCCTCTATATGGCCCTGGCTGGCGGCGAGCCGATACCAGTGCACCGCTTCGGTCATATCGGCTTGCACCCCTAGCCCGTTGCTGTAGACGATCCCGAGAAGAAACTGTGCCTCGCGCTCGCCTTGTTGGGAGAGCATCCGCAGCGGCAGCCCCACCGCCTCGTAGTCCTCCAGCTCCAAGGCGATACGCACCTGGGTGAGCCGTGTGGCCTTCAGCCCGAGGGTGTGCATCCGGGGAGGGGAGGTCTGGTTGGTGCCGGCGGCGCTGAGGGGCGCTTGCTCGATGGCGGCCTTGCTCGGGGCCGCAGCCAGCAGTGCGGCCGCAACGAGAAGGGTACTGCCTATGAGGAAGGCCTTCCGCAGCTGCCTCGCGTTAAAACTGACATCCTGTGTGACGTATACCGTCCCTGTGTTTACCTTGCGCATACTAGCCTCGCTTGGTGTTACGCCGACGTGACATGATCTCGCTCGCATCACGAATGTGTCGGCCGGTTACCCTGGATGGTTTAATCAAGATCTATGCCAATGGACCGGCAAAACCGCGAAAATCCCGAAAAAACAGTGAGTTTTTGGCGTTCTCATGGTGTTTTTCGGGGGCCGGCAGTGCCGGCACGCGATTTGTGGCCGGCGGGCGAGCGGCAAAAATACGTCGCATCGGTGACCCTGAGGGACAACCCCTGGGGCCCTTCCTCAGCCCCCCAGTGAATGGGGAGGGCCGGGGAGGGGATGCTGTTTCGAGCGGGTTCCGGTCTCACTCGATCCCTTCCGCATTTGTTGGGGAAGCGGTAGGGAGCTACCGCTTACCGGGTGATGGACGCATAATTTCACCTAAACTCACCTTTTGGCGCGCGCCAAGCCGAGATGCACGCTAAGAACAAACCACCACTGCGGGTCACCGTGTTTTCGGACTACGTCTGTCCGTTCTGCTATATCGGTTCTGTCCGCCTGGAGCATTTGCGAGATGAGTACGAGCTGAAAATCGATTGGCGTTTCATGGAAATCCATCCCGATAATCCGCCAGAAGGACGGCCGGTCGAGACGCTTGGCTACCCGCCGCAACAGTGGCAACAAATGATGGCGAACCTCTATCGGATGGCGGAAGAAGAGGGCGTGCATATCGCCAAACACACTTTTACAACGAACTCTCACCGGGCCTTACTTTTGGCTGAAGTGGCCAAGGAAGAAGGCGAGGGCGTCTTCTATCGGCTACACAACAGGTTGTTTGCAGCCTATTTAGGTGAAGGGCAAAACATTGGTGATGAGGATGTCCTGCGCGGCTTGGCCAACGAGAGCGGTGTAAGCGCTGAAACGGTGGAGCGCGCCTGGCAAGAAGACACCTATGAGCAACGTTTAAAGTCAAACCTGGTAGCCGCAGCGCGACTCGGTATAACCGGTACCCCCACGTTTGTGCTCGGAAAACGGATGCTTGTGGGTGCGGTGCCGACAACGGCCCTTCGCGTGGCAGCAAAACAGCCGCTGTAGACTACGACGCAAGGGCTCACGTACATCCTGTCGGGCTCATACCGGTAATTTTCACCTGACCCGGCTTACCGCTCTCGCCGGCGATATCGATATGTACTGGCAAGAACTGGCGGACGATATCGGCATTGGTAATCAAGTGCTGTGTTATTTGAGGTACACGCAGTTGGGAGAAAGCAGGCACAACGCACAGCGGAAGCATCAGCTGATCGGCAAGGTGTTCATCAATGGCCGCCCCCGTCGCAAGAAAGGCCTCCAGCGCGTCTACGGCCTCATCGGCGACCCGCTCGGCCGGCTTGCCACGCGCCCCCAAGGCACCATAACAACACTGCGTTTCCTCGAACTCCGCGATCAGGATCAGGGCTGTACCTGGGGAGTACGAAGACAGCCGTGACATCTCAATGTTGATGTCAACGCCGAGCCTGATGAGTCGCTTGACGGCCTGACGTCGTTGGCGCATCGCGATCGATTCATCAAGGCTGGCCACCATGGAGAGCCCGCGGATTTGCTTTAGCTCTCCCCGCCGAACCAATGTAACAGGTGAAGAGCCGGTTAGCGGTTGTATCCGCAGGGTGATGTGACCCCCACCCCTAGGATAGAACCCGGGTCGCTCCAGTGTGGTGTCGAGACGGAAGCCGCTGCGGGCCAGATAGGGGATCCAGTGCCACGCGAGGTAGTGGTAGCTGGGACTCCACGGCACATGCGTGCCGCCGGTGATGCTGACGACAGAGCTAGCGCCGGCAAAACTCAATGGCACGGCGATGGTCTGTAAGACGAGCGTCGCCGCACCGGCAGTACCGATGTCGAAATGGTATTCGCCGGCCTCGGTGATGCGAGGGTCAAAAAAAAGAGATAAAGACCCCACTCTCGCCCCCTGCACGTGGGCCTGACTTATAGCCGCGGCAGCTTCTACCGCCTTCAAATGCTGGGGCATGAGGCCGGGTTTGGGCCGCCGCGCCCGGATATTTGTGATACGCATGGGCTGGCGTGTCATGACCGACAATGCCAAGGCGCTGCGAAGTATCTGCCCTCCCCCTTCCCCACTGGCGCCGTCAATTTCAACCATCGTTGACATGGTACTCAGTGCAACGTAGCGGATGCGAAAGGCAATGTCTGTGCCACGACTTTCGTCACCTATAATCGTCGTCCGTTCTCGCCTTGGTGATTATCCTAAGGCGTTCTGGAGAGCAAACAAAGACAAGTGAAGATGAAAAAACTGACACAATACATCGTGAGTCGCCGTCGGTTTTAACGCTTCGTTGTCGCCCTCATGATCATTAACGGCATCATCCTGGGATTCGAAACCATTCCTAGGTTGGAAGCGCAATACGGATGGTGGCTGCACTTCGGTAATCAAGCAATATCAACGGGCGAGGGTGACTAAAGATTACCTGGCGTCGAACAGCATTTGCATGGTCATTTGCCCGGCGACGCTGAAGGGCTGTCAGCGATATGAGGATGCGTCACTAGTGAAAGACAAGGTCTGGATTGCGGGTGTTGACGGATGTAGGGGCGGTTGGTTCAGCGTGCTCGCACGAGTCGCGCGAGGCTCGTGGATGTTGGACCGCTTACGCTTTACGCTTTGTAAACGCTTCTCCGAGATCCTGACCCTGTCGGAAGCACCGTCGATCGTTGCGGTAGATATTCCCATTGGTCTGTTAGATACCCCTAGACCGGGCGGTCGTGACTGTGACCGCGAGGCACGCCGTATCCTCGGGCGTGGACGTCAAAGCAGTGTCTTTACGCCGCCGATTCGGCGAGCGCTGGCGGCCGCCAGCTATCGCGAGGCCATACGTCTGAACAGCCATGGCATGAGTCGCCAGGCGTTCGGCATCCTGCCTAAGATTCGCGAGGTCGAACGCGAGTTGAACCCAACTCGCCAGCAAACGGTGTATGAAGCACATCCGGAGCTCGCGTTTGCAGGACTTGCCGGCACCCCGATGGAGCAAAACAAGAAAACGCGACCCGGTCGGCACGCACGCGCGCGGCTATTACGACATTCGTATGGCCGACATTATGTCGAACCGGACGCGTTGCGGGCACGCTTTGGCTTAAGCTTGGTTGCTATCGATGACATTCTGGATGCCTATGCACTCGCTTACACGGCTATTCGCATCGCTGCCGGCAACGCTACGCGTTTACCTCACGGAGATCCGCCGAGCGATGCGAAAGGTTTACGCATGGAGATCTGGTACTAGTAAAACTTTGTCAGACTGGAGATCGCAGACTGGGAGACTGAAAACTTCTAACTTTTACTGCAGCTTCCGGTCTACAGCCTCCAGCGACTGTCGCTCCAACCCGAGCGAGACACAGGGATTGCGTCTTCAGGCAAGAGTGAGTAGCTTATGCACCGGGTCCGCTGAGACTCCAAAACAACGAGGTCATACTATGGAATTGCCGCGTAACCCCACCCGTACTGTCCGGATCGGTTCGATCACCATTGGTGATGGCAATCGGGTTGCGGTGCAGAGTATGTGCGCCACGCGTACGCAGGATATCGATGCCACCTCGGCGCAGATCAACAATTTGGTTGCCGCCGGGGCTGATGTAATACGAATCGCCGTCGACAACCGCAAAGACGTGACCGCGTTGGCGCAAATACGCACGCAGACGTCAGCGAACCTTTCGGTCGACTTACAGGAAAACTATCGACTGGCCAGTGAGGCCGCCCCGCATGTCGATAAGATCCGCTATAACCCGGGACACCTCTATCACCACGAGCGTAAAAAGCCGTGGCAGGATAAAGTGCGATTCATTGTCGACACGGCGGGTGAGCGCGACTGTGCACTGCGTATCGGCGTCAACTGTGGTTCGGTGGACCCGGCCAAGGTTGAACGCTATGACCCCGAAGATTCAATTTCGCCAATGCTCGAGAGCGCGCTCGAGCATTGCGAGTTCCTTGATACATTGGGGTTCACTCGTTACTGCGTGTCGCTGAAAGATTCAGATCCAGCAAAGGTCATCGAGGTCAACAAACGATTCGCCAAGGCACGTCCGGATGTGCCTCTCCACCTGGGCGTCACCGAAGCCGGCATGCCACCCGAGGGCGTGATTAAGACCCGCATTGCTTTCGAACAGCTCATCAGTCGCGGAATCGGGGATACCATTCGGGTATCGTTAACATTACCTCACCATCGTAAAGCCGAGGAAATCGAGGCAGGGCGTCAGATTCTCGCCGATATCGCCGCTGGTCGGGTTCGAGGCGTTGTCGACTACGGTCGCAATACCTTGAATATCATCAGTTGCCCGAGTTGTTCGCGGGTCGAAAATGAAGCCTTTGTCGATCTCGCCGAGCAGGTCAGGGAAATGACCCGCTATGCAGAAGAGCACGCAATTACGATTGCGGTGATGGGTTGTCGCGTCAACGGGCCGGGCGAAACCGACGACGCCGATCTCGGTCTTTGGTGTGGGCCCAATCTCGTCAATCTCAAGCGTGGTGGCGAACGCGTGGGTGCTTATCGCTATGACGAGATTCTTCCCCGCTTGAGACTGGAGCTCGATGCGCTGATCGCTCAGAAGACTGCTACCTCCACCTCCGCCTCCCCCTAACCCGCTCCCACGAGGGGAGGGGGAAGGGCTCGGGATGTCGGGGTCAGCGGCGAAACTTCTGCGGTTGTCATGTTGAAGCTTTGTAAGCTGGATTCTCATCGGCCTTCCGCTATTAGCCGACATTCGAAAACGGTTATTCCCCCTCCTCTTGTAGGAGGGGGGTAGGGGGAGGAGTTTCCCTGCCCACCTGTTGGGGAGGGCGAGGGAGGGGTCCACCATTAACCCAGGTACAGCATCTGCCGCGCTGAAGAGGCGTGTCGCGTTTGAACTCGGGGTGTTGGTTTTTCTTACGCCCGTCTTTTTGTATTACGCGCCTCGTGGCGTGGGTCTCTATGTGGGCAGTGCCCTGGCGTTTCTCTGCTTTATCGCTTGGACCGCGGAGGATACGCGCATCCGGATCTGGGGACAGCCAGAGGCTGCAAACCACGAACGTCTGCGACGTTCTACGCTCACCATGTCAGTGCTGACAATCCCCGTGGTCGCCGCGTTTTTCGGCTGGCACCTCTGGATGGGTCACGACGTGTCATACGTGAATTTACTTCTTACGTTTTGTCTTTATCTTCCATGGGCGCTCCTGCAGCAGACGATTTTTCAATTCTACCTGCTGGGACGCCTGCGCGTGTTGCTGCCGCTGGCACCACCGATTTTATTGGCTGTCGTGAACGGTACAGCTTACGGGTTGGTGCACTTACCCAACCAGCAAGTGACACTGTTGACGATTATCGGTGGGATTTTTTGGAGCTACTCGTATCTCAGGGATCGCCAAATCTGGCCGATAGCGGTTTCTCACGCAATGGTGGGATCGACGTTCTACTATTTTGTTATTGCCCGCGACCTATACGGCGAGCTTTTTGCTTACCTAAGCCACCTATTTCAGTGATCGTGAGTTCGCGCTGCGGGCAGTCAGGCTGTCTCGGCAATCGCCTTTTGCGGTACGAGTGTGCCGAAGCGCTGTTCAATGGCTTGTAGAATGCCAGTCATATCCAGTCCGGCTTCTGCAAGCATCTCATCGCGAGATCCTGTCTCGATGAGCGCATCCGGCAGCCCAAGGTTTAACATTAGATTTTGTTTGGCGTGGCACGCGAGGCATTCGTTCACGGCGCTGCCGGCGCCGCCCGCGACCACATTGTCCTCAATCGTCACCAGAAATTCGTGTGTGTCTGCCAGTTTCAGCAGCATGTCCTCGTCGAGCGGTTTGACGAAACGCATATTGACTACGGTGGCATTGAGCTCTTCCGCCGCTTCCATAGCCGGCGTAACCATTGCCCCATAGGCCAATAGCGCGATCCGTTCGCCTTGTCTGCGCAACTGGGCCTTACCGATAGGCAGCATCCGCATTTCCTTTTCCACCGCCACGCCGGGACCCTTTCCGCGCGGGTAGCGCACCGCCGCGGGCTGATCAAGCTGAAATCCGGTGTAAAGCATATGACGGCATTCGTTCTCATCGGCGGGTGCCATGACCACCATGTTGGGCAGGCAGCGCAGGTAGGTGAGATCGAAGCTGCCGTTGTGAGTGGCGCCATCGGGGCCAACCACCCCCGCGCGATCGATGGCGAGTAGCACCGGCAGGTCCTGAATCACCACGTCATGGATGAGTTGGTCATAGGCCCGCTGTAGAAACGTTGAGTAGATAGCGACCACCGGCTTTAGTCCGTCAGCCGCAAGGCCGCCAGCGAAGGTCACGCTGTGCTGCTCGGCAATGCCGACATCGAAATAGCGGTCCGGAAAGCGTTTCTCGAAATTAACGAGGCCCGAGCCTTCGCGCATCGCTGGCGTGATGCCTATCAGCCGTTCATCTTGCTCGGCCATGTCACACAACCATTCGCCGAACACCTGGGTATAGGTCGGGGTTCCCTTGGATTTTGACGGTACGATCCCTACCTGTGGGTCGAACGGTGTGACTCCGTGATACTTGACGGGATCGGCTTCGGCGGGTGCGTAACCCTTGCCTTTGCGCGTCACGACATGCAACAGCCGTGGTCCCTTAAGAGACCGCAAGTTCTCCAGCGTCTTGACCAGGGTCGACAGGTCATGCCCATCAATGGGGCCGAAATAGTCAAACCCAAGCTCCTCAAACAACGTGCCTGGCACCACCATGCCCTTCATGTGCAACGACGTGCGGTGCGCGAGCTCCCACACTGGAGGAATTTTCCTCAGTGCCTTGTCGCCGCTCTCGCGCATAGTTCTATAAAACTTGCCCGACAGCACTCGCGCTAGATACTTGGACAGCGCGGCCACATTCGGCGATATCGACATATCGTTGTGATTCAGTATTACCAACAGATCAGATTTGATATCGCCGGCATGGTCGAGCGCCTCGTAGGCAAGACCGGCGGTCATCCCGCCATCGCCAATGATCGCGACGACTTTGCGATCACTGTCTTCGCGTGCTGCGGCTACGGCCATGCCCAGGCCAGCGCTAATGGAAGTACTCGAGTGGCCGGCCCCGAAGCAGTCATAAGTGCTTTCAGTGCGCCTCAGAAACGGCGCCAAGCCATCTTTCTGACGAATGGTCGAAATACGATCGCGGCGACCGGTCAAGATCTTGTGCGGGTAAGCCTGATGCCCAACATCCCACACCAGCCGGTCCGCTGGTGTATTGAACACGTAGTGAAGCGCTACTGTAAGTTCTACTGTGCCGAGTCCAGCACCGAAATGTCCGCCGCACTGTGATATGGACTGGATAAGAAAATCGCGCAGCTCGTCCGCCAGCGACTCGAGCTTCGACGGCGGAAGCCGGCGCAAATCTTCCGGTTTATCGATGTTTTCAAGAATCCGGTATTTCTTGTTGTTAGACATGGCTAGGCTCCCATACGGAAAGAACCACTTTGCACGGAATGACGAATACGCCGCGGGTCGTTAGGGCCTAATGGCTTGAGCTGTGTGCGTGCCGTTATGCGCTTACTGCGGCGGCTTGTAGTTGTTACCAACCGGTCCCCCCTAGCAGTCTTATTCCGATTCCCAAACCGCTATTTTCGTGTTGTCGATTAGGAATTATTGCAGATCTCGGTGGGCAGCGCCATGCGCCTGGCTCGGGGCGGTAAGCACCCTAACTCATAAGACCGTGGTCGATGCGCCGTGATTTCAAGCGAGATCGCCAGAGACGAGTCTTGAATGGTTTTTCCCCTAGTTTAAGGTATGCTTTTCTGGTGGTGGACGGCAGGTGCTGATGCGGGGAGAGGGTAGCGCGGTCTCTAAAAGGTGGCAAAATCCTCCGGCGCCGACTGTTCGCTGACGGTGAAACACACATATGAAGACCGCCATCACCCTCGCACATCCGTCACCTAGGATCGTCGACGGTCTAGCTCGCATCACGCACGTGCCGACGCCGGCGCCACTATCTTCGCGCTGTTGCCAGCATGCTGATCGCCTGCCAATGCGTACTTGGGATGTTTGGACACCGAGTACTGGACAATTTACACGACTATGGTGTAGCTTCGATCGCAGTCGTGGACGGTATGTTACAGACGTCGTAGCGCACAACATGACAGCTACACAACGGAAAGGACAACGCTAAGAATCATGGGTGTACCGCTTATCCAACAGTACCGAGTTGCACGCTATATTTTCAGTCAAAAGCTTCGTGGCGTGCGTCGCTATCCGCTCGTGCTCATGTTAGAGCCGCTATTCCAGTGCAATCTGGCGTGCGCCGGCTGTGGCAAGATCGATTATCCGGAACAAATCCTCAAGAAGCGCCTAAGCGTTGAAGAATGCTTGGCGGCAGTGGACGAATGTGGCGCGCCGGTCGTCTCGATACCGGGCGGGGAGCCGCTGATACACAAGGATATCGTGAAGATCGTCGAGGGCATCATCGCGCGTAAGAAGTTTGTTTATCTGTGCACGAACGCCTTACTACTGGGAAAGCGCATCGACCAGTTCACCCCCTCGCCGTACTTGACCTTCTCCATTCACCTGGATGGCAACCGTGAGCGACACGATGCCTCGGTATGCCGCGATGGTGTGTTTGATAAGGTGGTTCGGGTCGTCAAACTGGCCCTCGAGAAAGGGTTCCGTGTGACGCTTAACTGCACTCTGTTCCAGGGCGAGTCGGCGGAGGAAGTGGCCAAGTTTCTGGATTTCGCCCGAGACTTGGGTGTCGAAGCGGTAACTATTTCACCGGGGTACAGTTACGAGCACGCGCCGCAGCAGGATGTATTCTTGCAGCGCGCCACCAGCAAGCAGCTCTTCCGTGACATCTTCAGACTCGGTAGGGGACGCAAATGGCGGTTCAATCAATCGGGGCTGTTTATGGATTTTCTCGCTGGCAACCAGACCTACGAATGCACGCCGTGGGGCAATCCAACGCGGAATATCTTTGGCTGGCAGAAGCCGTGCTATCTCCTGGTCGATGAGGGTTATGCGTCGAGTTTCAAGGAGCTTATCGAGGAGACCGACTGGGAGAACTATGGCACCGGGCGCAACCTCAAGTGTGCCAATTGCATGGTGCACTGTGGATATGAGCCCACGGCCGTCAATGACACATTCGCCCATCCGGTCAAGGCCCTGAAGGTGTTCTTGCGCGGCCCACGCACCGAAGGTCCGATGGCGCCCGAGCTGCCCACAAACTACCCGGACCCGCCGCCTGGCCGGGTTGTCGATTTCAACCCCCCAGACGATCAGTCGGCGCGCGAGGAACGCGTCGCTTAATGCCTTGGGTATATCTGATCCTTCCCGCAGCCCTGGTCTGGCTCGGTATTCTGGTATTGCCCTATGCCCCTTGGCGTGTGCGTGAGGTGCTCGATGCCGAGGCGGAGCCGGCAGCGCCGGACCTGAGCGACGTCACCGCACTGATTCCTGCCCGCAACGAAGCGGAGACCATAGGCCAAACCCTCAACGCGCTGGCGGCGCAGGGGCAAGGTCTGACGATGGTCGTGGTCGATGATCAATCCGGTGATCGTACCGTCGAAATCGCGCGCAACACCACGGCGCATGGCCTGCGGGTGGTGCCCGGCCGCCCCTTGCCAGCGGGCTGGAGCGGCAAGCTGTGGGCGCTAGAGCAAGGACGCCCGTATCTCAGCAGCCGACTCACGCTGCTAATGGACGCCGATATCGAGCTGCAACCGGGCGCGCTCGCGGCCTTGCGGGCGAAACTCGAGCGTGACCGGCTGCATTTTCTGTCGCTGATGGCGTCGCTGCGCATGCAAACATTCTGGGAAAGGCTTCTAATGCCAGCGTTTATCTATTTCTTTAAGCTCGTTTATCCATTTCGCTTGGCCAATGATCCAGGCTGCCGCAAGATCGCTGCCGCGGCAGGCGGATGTATTCTGTTGGAGACGCGGTTGATTGACGAGATCGGTGGCTTTCAAGCGCTGCGGGGCGCCCTGATTGATGATTGCGAATTGGCGCGGCGGGTGAAGGCGTTGGGTTATAGAACGTGGGTCGGCCTGACTCATTCCGTGCGCAGTCTTCGGTGCTATGATGAGCTCGCCGCAATCTGGAACATGGTTGCGCGCTCTGCCTTTACCCAATTGCGATATTCGACCCTCTTGCTACTGGCGTGTACAGGCATTTTCATGATAGCTTTCTGGTTGCCGATAGTGGGCTGTGTATTCCCGAATACACTAGCGAGGTGGATAGCGGTCATGACATTGGTCGCGATGATGTTGAGCTATCTGCCAACACTAAGATTTTATGGCCTGTCGGGAGGATGGGCCGTCGCCCTACCACTGATCGGCACGCTCTATTTGGCCATGACTTGGACTTCAGCTGTTCGTTATTGGCGCGGTAAGCGCTCGCGCTGGAAAGGCCGCGTTTATAGCAGGACGCTCGACTCGAGCAAACACTGAAGTCGCGAAGCGGCGATCATCCGTTTCGTGAAAGATGTTTGCCCGCTGATGGGTCTGAATCTATAAGCAAAACAGAGGCACACTAATCCTAATAACACGACGCCATCGATGACCCACAGGCCGATGGCCCATGCTAGGAGTGATTACCACGTGACGCGTTCGCGCAAACATTTCCTGCTCGCCTTACTCGGACTGACGCTCGTTGCCTTTATCACCAAAGTCGATGTTATTTACGCTGGTGAGGAGGAGCTTGCGTCGCTCGCGGCTACGCTGAGCGACACACACTTCGCCTACGATAAAGAGACCGTTGTTCAACCGAGTAACCACATGGAAGAAAAACTGGAGACCTCCAAATACCGCGTCCGTCGTCTGTCATTCCCGTCGATCGGCGAGAATGGCCAGGATGGAAATCTTGTTACGGGCTTGTACTATCAAAGCAAACTGCCGGGTAAGAAGAAACTCGTTATCGTGTTACCGATCTGGGGTACCCATACTTATCCGTCCAGAAAGATGACAAAAAGCCTATTAGCTTACAGCCGTGGCGACATGAATGTATTACGGATATTGGGTGAGAACTTCCTGTTTGATTGGGAAGCCATGCGGGCAGTGTCCACGGAGGAGGCAGTGATTGTTGTGGCCAGGCAGATGGCTGAGCGGGTGCAAACGCATGTTATCGACATTCGTCGAATTGTTGACTGGACGGAGACGCAGCCGGACATCGACCCCGAGCGGGTGGGCCTAATCGGATTTAGCATGGGCGGCCTCGTCGGCAGCCTCATCATGGCGAACGAACCGAGGATTGCTGCGAGCGCATTCGCGATGGGCGGCGCCAACCCGCATGAAATGATTGCCAGTTGCTGGGGTAGGGCGGCGGAGATCAGGAAAACCTTGCTTCGCCGATTCGGTTGGACCACGGAAACCTTCGCGAGCAAAATCGAGAAGCCGCTCGCACCGATCAACCCGACGAGTTATGCGGGCCAAGTCGATCCAAAAAACGTTATCGTGTTTGATGCCCAGTACGACACCTGTATTCCAAAAAGTGGCAGGGATGCGTTTTGGGACGCGCTGGGCCGGCCCGAGCGCATTAGCTGGCCTTACAACCATAAGATGGCCTTTCTCACCATGACGCCTCTCGGGCTCAACAAGATGAGGCGCAAGATCTACACGTTTCTAGAAGCCAAGCTCTGACAGCAGTACTATTAGCGGTGTGTTACCGTCCTGCCTGTTTGCTCTATCATATCGGCGACGTCCCCGCGGAAATATGAACCACCAGTCGACGATACATTGATGGGTAGACCTACTGTTGGGTTGGTCTTGTCAGTCTGGCTTCTGTTCGTGACCGCCAAGGACGCTCTAGCCAACCCACGGATCCTGCTCATCGGGGTGGACGCCATTCCGTATGAGGTGGCGGCGAAGCTCACGGACCCGACACTCGGGGAGAAGGCGCTCTTCAAGGGAATGCGCGGCCCGGTGGCCGTGATCAACACCTTTCCCACCGGCTCCTATGTGGCGTGGACCGGGTTACTGCGCCCACTTGGCTCGGGCAATGCCTTGGGCTATGAGGCGTGCCACTTTAATCTGTCGGACAGACAGCTTCGCGGATGCTTCAGCGTGATCACGGTGCCAGCCCCATGGAAGGACGTCTTTGATTGGTACCTCAAAGGGATTTCACGCAAGGCGATTGCTTACGGTTGGCCAAAAAAATATAGCCTCTCCGAGATCGACCGGGGATTTGCGGCCTTTCTTGATTCGGATAAAGCCTTCTTCTCTATGTACATCGTTTCCACAGACGGCCTGGGGCACAGGTACGGTCCCGACGGTTTAGCAGACTTTCTCAAAGAGTTGGATCGCCGCCTGGACGCGTTACGCCAGAGTCACTCGGATCGCCCGTTTCACACAGTTATCGTATCCGACCACAGTATGCCCGGCGGCAAACCGCTGAAGAACACCTGGCCGCAGATACGCACTGTTATGAAAAAGGCGGGGTTTCGTTTACGCAATTCACTGAAGCGAGCCTCCGACGTCACGTTTGTAAGATTCGGCCTGCTCTCGAGCTTCGTTGTCTATACCTGGAAGGGCAGAGAAGCAGAGATTGCGTCTCTGGTGGCTTCGGTGCCGGGTGTTGAGGTCTGTGTGACGCGACACCGACAGGGATGGAAAGTCATCAGTGCCCGCGGTCATGCGTTAATTGGCAGGAAAGCTGGGCCCACGGAAGAGTTGTGGTCATATCAGATGCTTACCGGGGATCCACTTGGTTTCGAATCCATCCTTACACGGTTGCGGGAACGAGCGAAGAATATCAACCAACACTGGTTCCCAGATTCGTGGTGGTTCGAGGCGACCAAGCACAATTTCTACCCGGACGCACTCTATCGCCTCGCCGAGAGCTTTGCGCTAGTCGACAATCCCGCCTCACTGATCTGCTCGAATAGCCCGGGATACATGTTCGGGTCACTGCTGACCGAGCGTGTGGCGATACCGACCATTGGTAGGCTCAAGTGGACCCACGGTGCTTTGCACAAGGGCGCCAGTCTAGGGTTCTTAATGACAGATATCCCAGACTGGCCGATCACTGATGCGGTCAGGTTCGATCGCGCCCTTGAGCCGCTCGTGCCACTTACCCAGGGGGCGCGATAGCGGCCGCAGAGACGCCACTATAGCGTGCGAGCGCTGGACCTTGTGTAAACGTGGGAACAACGGGAACAATCGAACAAAGTTACGGTCACAAACGGGGACGTTGGACGTGACATCCCTTGCGTTTGACCTAGACAGTGCCCGGGCCTCCAGGGGAGAATATCGGCACTCTGGCTCTGATAGAAAGAGCTACCTTAACGATGACAGGACTCCAAAAAGATCAAGGCAATAAGCTCTCAGACGAGCGATATCAAGACGACATCCTGCAGGGCGTCTCCCGCACCTTTGCGCTGACTATACCTCAACTGCCGTTGCCGCTGTGCAGGGTCGTGGGCAATGCTTACTTGTTGTGCCGTATAGCGGACACGATCGAAGACGAGCCGGCTTTAACGGCCGATCAAAAGCGCTACTTCTCCGAACTATTCATAAAGGTGGTCAAGGGAGAGTCGCCAAGCGAGCGGTTCGCGACAGAGCTGTTCCCACTGCTTACGGAAAGTACCCTCGCGACGGAGCGTGATCTCATCAAGAATACCCCATGCGTCATACGCATGACTCATAGCTTCAGCCAAAACCAGCGTGTGATACTCAGCCGGGCAGTCGCCATTATGGCCCAGGGCATGTCCGTTTTTCAGGCTAACAAGGATCTAAAGGGGTTAGAGGATTTGCCCCAACTGGATCGATATTGTTATTACGTCGCCGGTGTTGTCGGGGAAATGTTGACCGAACTCTTCTGCGACTACTCACCCGAAGTCGAGAAGAAGAGAAAGCAGATGATGAAGTTGGCGGTCTCTTTTGGGCAGGGTCTACAGATGACCAATATTCTGAAAGACATCTGGGAAGACAGGATGCGCGGGGCATGCTGGCTTCCGCGAGACGTCTTCAAACAGTCGCGTTTCGATTTAAAGGACCTGTCACAAGAACACTACGAGCAATCTTTCGGTGATGGTCTCGAGAAGTTAATCGGCATCGCGCGCATGCATCTGAGAAACGCCCTTTCCTATACCTTGCTGATCCCCAAGAAGGAAAGAGGTATACGGCGGTTCTGTCTTTGGGCATTGGGAATGGCGGTCCTCACTCTCAGGAAGATCCACCATAACCACGCGTTTACTTCGGGCGATGAAGTGAAGATATCACGCCGCAGCGTCAAGGCGACGATACTCGTGACCAATCTGCTGGTTAGCAATGATTGGCTTCTGAAAGCGTTGTTCAATCTTAGCGCCATAGGCCTGCCGCGGACGGCAAATCACACAGGACCGCGGTCGCGGTGGTTCCATCCCTCGTCGATAAACTAGATGGAGCGCGCGTGGAGCTAGTTGACGGAGATGTTAAAATCGCCTGTTAGCCAAGGGAAAGCCTCTGCTTAACAACAACGTGGTGCTAAAACAAGATGAGTTCGGTACTGGATCAAGAAACCAAACAGCCGCAACCTGCTGAGAGTAACTGGCAGCTAAGGGAAGCGCCGGCAGTCAGGGAAGAGCCGGTTGGCCGGATTTCCGATCGCACGCTCCGCGCCGCAATGCAGTCCGCGCGTGATGCGCTGCTGGCACAGCAGCATGAAGACGGATATTGGTGTTTCGAGTTCGAGGCAGACTGCACGATTCCCGCCGAGTACATATTGATGATGCACTTCATGGATGAAGTCGATGAAGAGCTTCAAGCCAAGATTGCAGTTTATATTCGCCGGCACCAGGATGCGCATGGGGGCTGGCCGCTTTACCCTGGGGCTGACCTTGATTTGAGTTGCACCGTCAAGGCTTATTATGCTTTGAAGCTGGCGGGCGATGACCCCGTTGCGCTGCACATGGTGCGTGCACGCAGGGCAATTCTCGCCCGTGGGGGCGCCGCACGTAGCAACGTGTTTACGCGCATTACGCTTGCGTTGTTCGAGCAGATACCCTGGCGCGGTGTACCGTTCATTCCCGTAGAAATCATACTCTTCCCGCGTTGGTTTCCGTTTCATATAAGCAGGGTCTCCTACTGGTCGCGCACGGTCATGATTCCGTTGACCATTCTATGTAGTTTGAAGGCGCGCGCGAAAAACCCGAAACGCATCGGCATTGAGGAGCTATTCACCACGCCGCCGCAGCAAGAAAACGATTACCTTCCGGTCCGATCGGGGCTTAATCGCGTTTTCTTGGTGCTGGATCGGGCGGGACGCTGGCTGGAGCCGTTGATTCCAGGTTGGGTGCGTCGGCGCGCGATCAAGAAGGCCGAAGATTGGTTCATCGAGCGACTAAACGGCACCGACGGCCTGGGCGCGATCTTCCCGGCCATGGTCAATGCGCACGAGGCACTCGCTCTGCTCGACTATCCACCCGACCACCCGTACCGTATCACGACCAAGGAAGCCTTGAAGAAGCTGCTGGTGGTTGGTAAGGATTTGGCCTATTGTCAGCCGTGCGTGTCGCCTGTGTGGGATACAGGGCTTGCGTGTCTGGCCTTGCACGAAGCAAACGAAGGCAAACCGACGCCGGACACGCTACGCGCACTCGACTGGCTGAAAACGCTACAACACCTCGATCAACCCGGTGACTGGAGCGAGTACCGCCCGGGCCTTAGGCCCGGTGGCTGGCCCTTTCAGTTTGGAAACACCCATTATCCGGATCTGGACGACACAGCCGTGGTCGCCTGGGTCATGCATGAGACTGGCGATGAACGCTATCGCGAATCGATCGACCGCGCCGCCGAATGGCTCTGCGGCATGCAGTCCAAAAACGGCGGCTTTGCGTCGTTCGATGCCGACAATACCTATTACTATCTCAACGAGATTCCCTTCGCTGACCATGGCGCGCTGCTCGACCCACCCACTAGCGATGTGAGCGCGCGTTGTGCCACCTTATTCGCGCAGCTCGACGGCAAGAAGTATGCGTCGAGCCTGACCCGTTGCCTCGATTACCTTCGACACGAACAGGAAAAAGACGGTCCCTGGTTCGGTCGCTGGGGCACCAACTATATCTATGGCACGTGGTCGGTGTTGATCGCGCTCGAGCAGGCCGGTGAGTCGAAGATGGAACCCCATATCAGACGTGCAGTGGAGTGGCTCAAGTGGATTCAGCGCGCCGACGGTGGCTGGGGTGAGAGTAATGACAGTTATATGTCTCTACAACAGGCAGGACAGGGGGACATAAGCACGGCGTTTCAGACGGCATGGGCTGTGCTCGGATTAATCGCTGCTGGTGACGGCGACTCACGTGAGGTTCAGCGCGGTGTAGAGTATCTGCTGTGCACCCAGCAGCCGAATGGGCTTTGGCACGACCCAATATTCACCTGCCCCGGCTTTCCTCGCGTCTTTTATCTGAAGTACCACGGGTACCACAGTTACTTCCCGCTCTGGGCGCTGGCACGCTATTACAACTCACGGAACCAACAAAGGGCTTGATCCGTCTCGGCATCGTTGTCGCGCTGTCACCGGAGGCGCGTCCCCTTGTTGAGCGGAGAATCAAACCTGGCGAGCGGGTGGACGTAGATGGCCAGCGATGGGTTGAGCTTTGCGGCATCGGGGCTAAGCGGGCACGCCGTGCTGCCGAATCGTTGTTGGACGCGGGGAGCACCGCTTTGCTCAGCTGGGGAATGGCCGGCGGACTCGATCCGTCTCTGCTCCCGGGACACCTAGTCCTGCCAGAAACCATTGTTGCGTCTGACTGCACCCAGTACCGCGTGGATGCCGATTGGCACGCGCGCGTATGCCGCTGTCTGCAGGGACAGGTCGTTGCCAGCAGCGGCGCCTTGGTAGAAAGTCACACCGTCGTATCCGACTCGGCAGAAAAGGCCAGCCTGGCGCAAACATTCGGTGCGGTCGCGGTGGACATGGAAAGTGCCGCGATCGCAGCTGCAGCACGGCGTGCCAATATACCGTTCATGGCTATTCGTGCGGTCGCGGATCCGGTCGGTAGACCTATCCCCGCTGGTGTGGTCGATGGCCTTGATGCGTATGGGCGTGTGCGCTTGCATACATTGGCGTGGCTGATACTCCAGCGGCCGAGCACGCTCGCGGACTTGCTACGCCTGTACCGAGATAACCGCACGGCGTGCGCAACCTTGACTAAGGTGGTAAAACTGACCAGTCCTAACCTGCTGGCCAGCTAACAACGTGAGACTGGAGACTGTAGGCACGGCTAAAGCCTTCAGGCCCCGGTCTGCATCCTGGTGCAGTTACTTGTATCTTGCATCTTGTATATTGCTACTGGATTCATGAAAACCCTCGTTACGGGTGCATCCGGTTTTGTCGGCTCAGCGGTCGTCAGGCGATTGCTTGATGCCGGCCACGACGTGCGCGTGTTACTTCGCCGGCAGAGCGATCGCCGTAATCTCGCTGGGTTGCGGGTGGAGGAGGCAATTGGTGATCTAACCGACAAAGCCTCACTCGATCGCGCCGTCACTGGCTGCAATACGCTGTTTCATGTCGCCGCTGACTATCGCCTATGGGTTCCAAATCCGGATGACATCTACAAAGCCAATGTTACCGGTACGCGCGACATAATGCTGGCCGCCGCGAACGCGGGCGTGGAGCGGATCGTTTACACCAGCAGTGTCGCGACGTTGGGACTGAACTCGGACCACACGCCGGCCGATGAAGGTACTCCAGTCACGCTGGCCGATATGGTTGGCCATTACAAGCGCTCAAAGTTTTTGGCCGAGGAGGAAGTCCGAAAGCTTGTCCACGACGATGCTCTTCCTGCCGTGATCGTGAACCCCTCTGCACCCATCGGCCCTCGCGATATCAAGCCGACACCCACCGGCCGCATGATCATCGACGCCGCGTCCGGACGTATGCCCGCCTACGTCGATACCGGTGTCAACCTGGTACATGTCGATGACGTTGCGGCCGGACATCTACTGGCTTTTGAGCGTGGCAAGATCGGCGAACGTTATGTTCTCGGCGCGTGCAACATGACATTGAGAGAGATCCTAACGCGGGTCGCGCAAATCACCGGCCGGCGCCCGCCGAAGATCCGCTTGCCGCACAGCGTCGTCCTGCCTGTCGCTTATATCGCGGAAGCATGGGCCCGGCTCACCAATGGCAGTGAGCCGCGGATCACGGTTGATGGTGTACGCTTGTCGAAGAAGTACATGTTCTTCTCGGTCGGCAAGGCGAAGCGAGAGTTGGGCTTTAACCCGGGTCCAGTCGAGCAAGCCCTGTCTGACGCTGTGCGCTGGTTTCAGCATCACGGCTACTGTTAGGCGCACACAAGTCCACTCGATTGTGTACTCATGCGCACGCGCCGCGGTGAGCGGTAAGCGCAGGTATGATCCCACCTGCGCTCCGGAAATAGCGCCGAAAGAGGTAGCGCCATAGCCGAGAAGGCGCCCCGTCTAGTTTGACCCTGCCTAGTTTTCCGCCTATTAAACGAAGTAATGTCTGTTTCCGACGCAACAACAGAACGACCCACTTCTGATCGAGACGTGGCGCAGGGAGCGCGAATACGACTTTGACTCTCGCCTTGAAACAAACAACAACAAATCTCCGATTTCTCATCGTTTTATCCTTAAGCCTGGCCGCTGTGCTCATCTGGTCGGGGATCGATCCGCATGATCGTTTCACCTGGCTTCTGGAGGTGCTGCCGGTCCTTATCGCTGTCGTCATTCTTGCGGCGACATATCCTGTATTCCGATTCACCCGGCTCGTTTACATGCTGATTTGGATGCATGCGGTGATCTTGATGGTCGGTGGACATTACACCTACGCCGAGGTACCGCTGTTTGATTGGATCAAGGAGGTATTGGGGCTCGCGCGCAATCATTATGATCGGGTGGGACACTTCGCGCAGGGTTTCTTTCCGGCGATCATCGCACGCGAGATATTGATCAGGCTGTCACCATTAAGACCGGGCAAATGGCTTTTTGCGATCGTCACGTGCGTTTGTCTCGCCATCAGCGCGTTCTACGAGCTCATCGAATGGTGGGTAGCACTTGCGACCGGCAGCGCTGCCGAGTCCTTTCTCGGCACCCAGGGCGATGTCTGGGACACACAGTGGGACATGTTTCTCGCGCTCTGCGGCGCCATTACGTCGCAACTATTGCTCGGGCGTTTGCATGATCGGGTGATCGAGCGTCTGTCGCGATAGGGTGTCGGCCGCTCCTGTTCATCTGACCGCCAGGGATGGTGGAAATGCAAAAGGATTGTAGGAATAATCCTTGCCCTGAACCCGCGGCATTCGTGCATCCCTGCACGTCACCTTCGGCGACGTTTCTACTAGCGGGGTTTCGCCCCCGTACGACGACGTCCTTTCGTTTCGGCGAAAGGACGCAAAGCCATTGCGCCTGCGCCTTCGCCCGCCAGAGCAGCGGGTACCCTCGCTCAGCGCTTGGTTCAGAAGGTGCGCGCAAGGGACTTGCTGCGCTCCGCTTTCCCTGCTCTCGCTTGCAAGTCCGGGGCTCGCCATCCGTGGCGAGCCCGTTCGGCGGGACGACAGTCCAGTGGACTCTCGTCAAAGCTCCGCCTCACCCATGTCCCTGGCGCGCACGCACAGGTCCCTGCTGCGCCGCTTCGCGCTTGCGCTTCACCTGCGCGCTTCGCTTGGCTCGGCGAAAGGCGCGAACGCAAAACACCCTCCCCTGCGATAGGGGAGGGGATGACTTGACCGAAGGGGCGTAAAGAACCGAGGATCGAGTCGCTTTGGAATGAAAGCAGAGGGCCGCTATGGACAGTGTCATGTAAACCGGCATCGTGACCAGTGACCGCGTCCGGCCCCAAACCGGAAGTTCGCGGAGCCGACCAGCCGGGCGCGATCCTGATTCTCTGAATGTCGGCTCTCGCCTATAAGCGGAAGTTCAGATCGTGCTAATCTGAATTTGGTGACAGGCCGAGT